>JARRLQ010000027.1:0-36887 GCA_037386905.1 Woeseiaceae bacterium | reverse complement strand
GCAGTACCAAAGGCCAGCCTTCGGGCTGGCCTTTTTTATGGGCGCTCTTCGAGCGTCATGAGTACAGGCAGATGGTCCGAGACCCCCTTGCGCTCGGCCGAAATGTAGCGTTGCGGTGAGCCGTCCGAGTTGAGCTGCGCGGACAACTCAGCGGCCAGTTCGACGCCGCGCACCTGCCACGCGCTTTCCTCGTCGCCCGAAGGAGCAAACAGGATCATGTCGAGGAACGACCAGGTATCGCCGCGGCTGTAATAGTGCGTCCCCTTACACCCTTCGCAAAGGTCGTTTGAAACAACATCCCAGTGCGGCCGCACAAATCGATCGAGCATGTTTTGTTCGGCGTCCTCGGTGCTCGTCGTGTTGAAGTCACCGGCCGCGAACACGTTGTGCGTTTCGGGGACAGTCGCCAGCACGTGAGTCAGGTGCTCGTAGGCGATGACACGCATTTCTGTCGGATGGAACGGCGCCGGGAAGTGCACCGAAAAGCCAGTCAGGGATGCGCCGCCCGGCAGCTCGAACGTTGCCTGCAAAAGGCCGCGAACATCACCCTGGCGCTCGGCAAAATCCGCGGGCAGTTCCAGCGGATGTAGCGTCACATTGCTGACCGGCAAGCGGCTCAGGAACGCGACATCGACGCCCCGAACGTCGGTACCCTCGATCAGCACTGCAGGCAGGTAGCCTGCAGCCGCCAGGTAGTCTGCCCGCAATTGCTCGAGCACGTCCACGTTCTCGATCTCCTGCAATGCGACGATGTCGGGGCCGCGGCCGTCGTTGACCTGCAATATCGTTGCGGCAATGACCGTGAGTTTGTGATGCAGCGCGTCGTCGTCCCAGTCCAGGTCCAGGCATTCGTTGCGCCACGACTCGACGGCGATCTCGTTGCATTCAAAGATGTGCTCGTCATTCTGTTTTGCTTCCAGCGGCAGGTACGCCTTGTCGTCCTTGCCGGGTGCATCGACGGTGTCGAAAAGGTTTTGCACATTAAAGGCCATTACAGAGACCGATTGCGGCGATGCAGCAGCAGGCGTTTCGTTGCCGCTGCATGCAGCGACAACGACCATCGTCAGAAGGGCGGCAGACAGGACTCTCATGGTGAATCTCCGGGGCTTGTTTGTGTCGGCAGCCGGAACAACGGTGCGTTGCGCTGTTCCAGCGTGATATAGACGGCATCGCCAGCGTCGTTGAATGCAACCGATTCGGCCTGGCGATTACCGCTGCGGCTTATGACCCGGGGTTGCCGCTGAAAAGCATCCAGCCAGTCCTGGCCGCTGGCGCGGGGATACAGGAAGACGCCGCCATAGGTGAGCACGACGGCGGAGGAGCCATCGTTCGCAATGTCCATGCTCGTGGGCCGCCAGAATGCGGCATCGGTCTTCGGCGTAAATTTCACGTCGCTGCGGGTCGGTTGCGGCAGGCTCGCGACAAAGCCAAGCCGCACGGCTGTCTGGCGCTTGTCCGAGTCCGGCTTCAGGGGAACCGAGTACAGCGATGCCGGCACATCGCGCTTGGTCATTACCAGGACGCGCTCATTCTCAACGTCGACCGCGACGGCCTCGGCGTCACGTGGGCCCTCGGCATAGCTGAACTCGATGCGCCATGCGTAGTCGACCTTGTCGTCACCGGCTTCGGGCTCCTCGATGACATACAGGCGCACATCCTTGCGGTCAGCATCGTTGTCGCCGATGTCGGCCGCGACCAGGTAGGGCACTCCGTCCAGCGTAAACGAAGCCAGGTCCTCCCAGTCACGGTTGCTGGCGTCCTTGATCTTGACCCTGCCGAGGTCCTTGCCGGTGCTGTCGATCGCGTACAGCACGGATGGCCCGTCGTCATTGGCGACCCAGAACACGTTGTCATGGCGTTGCGAGCGCGCAAGGCCGCTGGCCTCGTCGATCTTGTGGTTCTGGATTGTGCCGACGATGGTCGTTGGGGTTTCCGGTGGCGGGGAGCAGCCGGCGGCCACACAAATCGCGGCCAAAAAAGAAGCCCGGTACCAACGGTACCGGGCTCTTTTGGTCGTGCTGTTGCTTACTGGCTTACCAGTCCTTACGGAACTCAACACCCCAGAACGCAGGTTCGTTGATGAAGATCGTAAGGTTGTTGAAGTTGATACCGCCATCGACCGTGATTTCATCGGTGATATTGCGGCCAACCAGTGCGACGTCCATTCCATTGTCGGAACGATAACCGATCCGCAGGCCGCCGAGCCACCTTGAATCGGCAACAAACTCGACAGACTCGTGCAGGAACAGGTTGGAGTCATCACGGTAGTTCCAGTCCGTGTGGACGTAGAAGTCGCCGTCACCCACCGGGATGTTCCACTGCAGGATCAGGTTGTACATCAGCTCCGGCGCACGCGGCAGCGGGTTGCCGTCGATGAATACTTCTTGTACAGGGCCGAAGAATCCCTGACGAATACCGGCATCCGGGTCCAACCACGTCATTTCGGGCAACGCGCTGCCGACATCATCCTTGAGACCGGGATCGTCGATCTCTGTATGGTTGTAGCTCGCGTTCGCGACAAACAGCAGGTTGTCCGTGATCAGGACCTCGAAGTCGGTCTCAACGCCGTTGCCCGTGACGGAATCAGCATTCAGCAGCTGGTTGATGTTGGCAGCACCGCCGGTCGCCGTCAGCTGCTGGTCATCATTCTTGAATGAGTAGACTGATGCGTTCCAGCGGCCGCGGCCGTTGAACAGCGTGCTCTTGAAGCCGAACTCGATCGAGTCGGATGTCTCGGTCTTGGCGGAGCTCACGAAGCCGAAGCGGCCAATCGTGACCGGGCCTCGGGAGGCGTTGGCCAGGCGACCGTAGACACTCCAGTCTTCGCTGACATCATAGGTAAACGCGAGGTCCCAGCTGATGTAGTCGTCCTGCTCGCTGATCCTTTGAGGCGGCACGGGTGCAGTACCAGGAATGACTCGCAAGTCCTTCTCGTCGTAAGTGAAGCGCAGGCCAGCGACGATCGAGAAATCGTCGGACGCCATAAACTCGGCCTGGCTGAACAGCGCGAAGGAATCAGTTTGCTGGTCGACCCACGAAGTTTCGTTCGCCACGAAGTTTTCGCTTCGTATCGTCATGTCCTCGTTGAGGACGAAGATACCGCCCTGGAAGAATACGCTGTCGTTTTCCGTGGAAAAGCGAATTTCCTGGGTGACCTGGGTATGGTCGTCAAGGCCGTCGCCCGTGGCAGCAGGAAAGGTGCTGATGCCGGGGATGCCGGTGTCATCGCAGCAAATGCCACCGTCGACGTCGGTTGACTGGAAGTTCTCGACCGAGTCGACACCCGTGATCGACGTAATTGTGAAATCGTCGAGGTCCCACTTGAGATTGGCCATCATGCCATAGTGGTCCAGCTCCATTCCGGCGGGAGCATCCGATTGCAGGTCATGCGTCGCAATCGTCTCGTCGAAACCCTTGCGTACGCCCTTCTTGCCCACCTCGAGGCCGTTGGCGTAGAAAACCTGCGGTTGCGAGCCATCCTGGTGGAATCCATGGAACTTCAGCAGGCCGGTAAACGTATCGTTCGGGTCGATCAGGAACTGCAGGCGATACGCCCACTCGTCGAAACCGCCAAAGTCATCGCCTGGACCATTGGTGGTGTTGTCAATCCAGTCGCTACGCGTCTGGTACTTGAATGACGCGCGCATATCGACGCTGTCCGACGCCTCGATGTTGGTAGCAAACTCGGCAGCGACAGTGTCGTGATCACCATAGGCCAGGCTGACGTAGGCGTTGCGGTCGTCAGACGGCTTGACCGAGTCGATCTTGACCAGGCCGGCGTTCGTATTGCGTCCGAACAGCGATCCCTGTGGACCCTTCAGAACTTCGACGCGCTGGACATCGAACAACGGCAGGCTGCGCAGAACGTTGCTCTCCAGGAAGATGTCATCGAAAACCATGCCGACGGGCTGTGCAGCATTGTTGTCGAAGTCGATGTTGCCGAGACCGCGGAGATAGAAGCGCGGCTGCGTGCGACCGTTCGATGATTCGACGTTGAGGCTGGGCACACGGTTGGTCAGTGCGCGAATGTTCTCGGCGGCGCCGAGCAGGTCGCGAACCGTTTCGCCGGTAATGGCGGATACCGATGCCGGTACGTCTTCAAGTGACTGCTCACGCTTCTGGGCGGTCACGATGACTTCATCCAGCACAATTCCCTGTGCACTGGCCGGGCCCCCATACAGACCGGCAAATGCGACCGTCAGCGCAGCGGCTGTGCCAAACAGCCGGCGTGAGGCGCTATTTCTTGTTGTGTTTTTGCCACACATTGGTAATTCTCCTCGTGTTCGGTGATCGAAGTATAGCGCTGTTCCGTGGTGTTTGTGCACCCCGTATAGACCGAAACTGTGGTACTCAGGCGACGCTCTGAAGGTACAATACCGTATGGCTACGAAACATATGAACGCGGCGCCGGGCGATTTCGCCGAGACCGTGCTGATGCCAGGCGACCCGCTGCGCGCCCAGTACATTGCGGAGACCTACCTGGACGACCCGAAGCGCGTCAATGACGTGCGCAACATGTGGGGGTTCACGGGGACCTACAAGGGCCAGCCTGTGTCCATCATGGCGCATGGTATGGGGATTCCGTCCGCCTCGATCTACGTGACCGAGCTGATGGCGGAATATGGCGTCAAGCGCGTCATCCGGGTTGGCAGTTGCGGTACCAGCCACCCGGACGTGAAGCTGCGCGACATCGTCATCGGTATGGGCGCCTGCACCGACGCCAATATCAACCGTATTCGCTTCGGCGGCTATGACTACGCGCCGATTGCGACCTGGGACCTGCTGCGAAAGGCGGTTGCCGCAGCCGAGCAGCAAAACGTGCGCTACCACGTCGGAAACCTGTTCTCGGCCGACCTTTTCTATACGCCCGATACGGCCATGTTCGAAACAATGGCGAAATACAACGTCTACGGCCTCGAAATGGAGGCGGCCGGAATTTACCCGATCGCGGCCGAGCACGATGCCGAGGCGCTGGCGATCTGCACGGTCAGCGACGATATTCCCAGTGGCGCGCACCTGAGTGCCGAGGAGCGGCAAACGACGTTCGACGAAATGATCCTCGTGGCGCTCGAGACCGTCGTCGCCTGAAACAGCGAAGCTCAGCTCGTGTCGAGCTCGAGCTCGTCAACGATACCGATGACGACTGAACGCACCGGTGCGTTTTCTTTGCCGAGAATCTGCCGCGCGCCATTGCCCTCATCGATAATCAGGACGGTCTCACCGCGGCCGGCGCCGATGGCATCGAGTGCTATGAGGTAGCTGCCGGTCGGACGCCCCGCTGCGTCGAGGCGTTCGGCGACGAGCAGCTTGCGACCGTTGACGATCGGGTGGTGGATGGTCGATACGACACTGCCTGTAATGCGGCCCAGTATCATTAGCTGCTCTCGTCCGGTGGATACAGCCTGACTTCGTCCACAAGGCCGACGATGGCGTCATCGACAGGCACGAACCAGGGATCGAGGGTCAGCGCGGCTTCGCGACTGGCGACCCAGTAAATGACTTGTCCAGGCCCCGCCATGCGCGTGCCGTCGGCGCACACGAGAGGCTCTCCTTCGGGTCGGCCTTCGCGATCGAGCGGCTGGACCCAGAGCAATGGTGTGGCCGAGATCTCGTCCACGACCAGCGACGGTACGACCGTGCCGATTACTCTGCCCAGGAGCATGCGACCTCCTCGGGGTGTTCGGCACCGGCCGGCTCGAAGTCCGGGCACGAATTGAAACTCGTGCCCTTGTCGAGCAGCTGGCGCAAATTCATATCGAGTCGTGGCAGGATCGTGCTGGCGAGCAATTGCTCGCCAGCACGCTCGGCGCAGATTGCCAGTGCCGTCTCGGCGTCTGTCAGGTCACCGCTCATCAGTGCAATCGCGTGACCACCGAGGTCGTCGGCCAGGCGAACCTCGGAGAGGGTGACGGGGGTACTCTTGATCGCGGCATCCACGGCCGCAAGGAGCGCGGGCGAGGACCGCGTCTCGAACACTGCCAATGCCTCGCCTGGCAGGCTTTGCCGGACGCCCAGAACTGCATCATGCAACATCGGGTGAACGTCCCCGAGAAATACACTGCCCGTCAGCGTGCGCTCGATCTCGCCGAGCCCGGTCCCAACCAGGTGCGCTTCTTCGGTGCTGGCGACACTGCCACCGACCAGGACCAGGTAGCGACCAGGGTGCACCGTGCCGCAACGCAGTAACGCGATCGGCGATCGCTTGACCATGAGGTCGCTCGCCAGGATGCCCGAAGCAATAGTGTCGAATTCCAGTAACGCCAGCGCCGCGTACTTTTTCCGCTTCTGAACCATGTGGCTCAGACGATGCGGAAGTGATCGACCAGGACACAGCGCCGCAACCGGCTGAAGGCGACCGGGCCTGTCAGGCCTTCGCCGGTGGGGCTGGCGATTGTAAAGCTCGAGTGGCCTTCTCCGCCTTCACCCAAGCCGCAATAGAACGGGCCGTTCTTGGTGAAGATGCTGGTGTTGATCGTTCGTGCCATGTGGCTCAGTGCCTCGATGTTGCGCGAATACATGCCGGCCGAATGGCCGTAGCCGTGCTCGACTTCCCTGGCAAGTTCGATGCCACGGTCAACGTCGGGTACGGCGGTGACCGGCAGCACCGGCATCATCTGTTCGGTCCAGACGAGCGGGTGACTGTTGGATACCCGCACGACCAGCAACGGCGGGTCACCAGAGCACGAGATGCCTGCCCGGGCGAGAATTTCGCTCGCGTTCTTGCCGATGAGGTCTTTCTCGACCACTGCGCGCTGCCGTCGCCCGCGAACTTCGCTGAAGATTACGCGTTCGATCTTGTGAAAGTCCCTTTCATCCACGACATAGGCTCCATGGCGCTTCATCTGTTCGAGCAGCTTTTCGACGATGCTGGCGACGGCAATGACTTCCTTTTCGTCGGTGCAGACGATGTTGTTGTCGAAGGAAGCGCCGTTGACGATTCCGCGGCCGGCCAGTTCGAGATCTGCTGTCTCATCGACGACCACCGGAGGATTTCCGGGCCCGGCACAGATGGCGCGCTTGCCGCTCGTCATCGCCTGGCGCACGACGCCGCTGCCTCCGGTGACAGCGAGAAGCCGGATGCCCTTGTGAGTCATCAGCTCCTGTGCAGATTCGATTGTCGGCTCGGCCACGGCCGTGACCAGGTTGGCAGGACCGCCGGCACGCACGATGGCGCGGTGCAATAGTCGGACGTTAGCCATAGAGCATTCGCGGGCATTCGGGTGCACGTTGAATACGATGCTGTTGCCGGCAGAGACCATGGCAATGGTGTTGCAGATGATGGTCGAGGTCGGGTTGGTGGTCGGAGTGATAGCACCAATGACTCCGTACGGCGCATATTCGGTAAGTGTCAGCCCGTTGTCGCCGGTTACGGCCTGCGGTACGAGCGTCTCGGTACCCGCGGTCTTGCGTGTCACCAGGCGATTCTTGATCAGTTTGTGCTCTGGTCTGCCGAGCCCGGTTTCGCGGTGGGCATGGCGGGCCAGCTCCTCGGCATGCTCCAGCATCGACTCCCGGATAGAGGCGATAATCTTCTGCCGGCCTTCGAGTGACATGCCGTCGAGTTCCCGGAAGGCGAGCCCCGCCGCCTCGACAGCACCGTTCACCGAATCGAAGATACCCTCGCCGAGCGTCTCTCGAGTGGCGATGGCCGGTGCCTCAGGCGCCGCAGGGGCTTGCTGCCCGTTTCTCGGCTTGCCGGTAAGGCGTTGCGCCAGGCGGGTGGCGATGGCGTCGACCTGCCGGTCGCTGAGGGCGGGTGCGCTATGACCCGGCTGGCTCATGCGTCAGTTACTCCCTTGCGGTATTTTTCCTTGCCGTCGATTTCCCAGCTGTCGACAATAGCCATTACGACCGCGTCCACGGGTTTGTTGTCGGTGGCCACAGTCTGGCGAGCGGACGAACCGGCGGCAAAAAGCACCATTTCCCCAACACCCGCGCCGACGCCGTCTACTGCCACCACGGAACCGCCTTCGGGTTTATTGTCGGGGCCCCAAAGACCCAACATCAGGAACCGGAAGCCGTCGAGTTTGGCGTCCTTCTCCGTTGCGACGACTGTGCCGAGGACTTTTGCGAGTTTCACGACAGCCCCGTCTTATCGGCCACTATTTCTTCTTGGCCGACGCATCGGGGGTACGTCCCAATGGTATTGCCGCATCAACACCAGAATGTGGCCGTGCGATCACATGTACCGCGACCACATCGCCCACGCGCGCGCCGGCGGTCTGTCCCGCGTCGCAGGCTGCCCTGACGGCAGCAACGTCTCCGCGTACGACGGCCGTGGTGAAACCACCGCCCGTCTTCTCGTAACTGACGAGTTCCACTCTCGCCGCCTTGACCATTGCGTCGGCCGCCTCCACCGTCGCCGGGAAACTCCGGCACTCGATCATTCCTAAAGCATCTGACATCGCCTTACTCCTCGCGAATCGGGCTCTCTCGCCCGGGTTTGTCGGTTCAATTATTTCTTACTGGTTTTGCCGGTCACACTGGTGATCGCCTGTGTTGCCGCTTCGTGGGCGACCACCACATCCTTTTCCTCGCCGCCGATATAGACGCGTCCGAAACTGCCAACGGCGCGTACTTCGAGGATATTGATATCCGCCGCCTTCTCGGCCTCGTTGGCGGCCAGTGCCGCATATCCGGCCGGCTCGACTTCGAGAACAAAGAGCGTCTGCCCGGCAAGGATCATGTTGCCGTGGCGGAAGCGGTTGATCAGCATCGTCTGGGTGTCCTCGAGATGGCGAACCACCTCATTGGCGACAACCCTCGGCTTATGCCGATCCTGCTCCTTGAGGCCCAGGGAATCGAGGATCGCCTGTCCGGCCTGCCGGACATCGGCCTGGCTGTCGGAGTGCAACTCCAGCATGCCGTAGTGGCGTTCGACTATCTGCATCCCCGCGGTGACGTCGGTCGACTTCAGCGCAACGTCCAGTATGTGATTGATCGCCATACCGGGGGCGATCTCCACGAAAAGACTCGCCTGGCCGACCTTGGGGAGATAACCCTTCGAGATCGTCGCCTGAAAGGAGGCGAACTGCGGCTGTAACGAGTCAAGAAAAACATAGGCCCTCAGGTCAACCATCGATTCAACTCCTCAAGCACTGACGCTTGTCGATTTCGCTTCTTGTATGATGCCGATGCTGGCGCTCGCCCCCAGGCGAGTGGCTCCTGCCTCGATCATTGCCTTGGCATCGCTGAAAGAACTGATGCCGCCCGAGGCTTTGACCTCCATGCCAGCGCCGCGGACGACCTCCGCCATGAGCGCCACGTCGCTTACGGTGGCGCCGCCGGTCGAGAACCCGGTCGACGTTTTTACAAAGTGGGCCCGGGCTTTGCGCGCAAGTTCCGAGGCACGCCGCTTCTCGGCATCGGTCAGGAGCGCGGTTTCCAGAATGACTTTGCAGACGGCGTTGCCATCGACACAATCTTCGACCACGGCGCGGATGTCGCGCAGAACGAGATCGTCGTTGCCGCTCTTGAGTGCACCGATGTTGATGACCATGTCAATTTCGCGGGCGCCGTTGCGAATTGCGCGGCGAGCTTCCATGGCCTTGATCGCAGGTTCGTTCGCGCCGAGCGGGAACCCTACGACTGTGCAGGTAAGCACGTCGCTGCCACGCAGCAGCTCGGACGCCAGTGACACCCACGTCGGGTTCACGCATACCGAACGGAAATTGTACTCGAGTGCTTCGGCGCACAACTTCCGAATCTGCTCTTCGGTCGAGTCAGGCTTCAGCAACGTATGGTCGATAAAACGAGCCAGGTCCCCAGGAATGCTTCCCGGGCGTTCCGCTGGTGCGACGCTGGTCAACCCGGTGGCCCCGAGCCGAACGAATTCGCGCGCCGCTTCGGGACTGTCACCGACGCAGGGACCAGAATGTTCGGCTACGGCCACGGGGCCGAGAATCTGGTGCAAGCGCTCGACTACCCGTTCGATGTCCTGGTCAGACAAGTTCAGGTCGGCGATATCGCCGCTGGGTGGCTTTTCCGCAAACATCGCCACCCGATTGAGATGACGCGGCTCCGTACATTCTGTCGCAAGCCAGACGTCAACGATCTGCTTCGCCAGGCCGGCGCCGATCAGTCCTGCGCCAAGGGTCAACACATTGGCGTCATTGTGCTCGCGGCTGTTGCGGGCGCTCGACAAATCGTAGGCGAGTGCGGCGCGCACATTTGGCACCTTGTTTGCGACCATGCACGATCCGATCCCTGCGCCGTCGATCATGATGCCGACGTCGGCATTGCCGCGGGATACGGTCTCGGCCACGGCCCGGGCGAACTTCGGGTAATCGACTGCTTCACGGGATGAAGTACCGACATCTTCAACCTGGTATCCGGCGTCGCGCAGATGGGCTACCAGGTCGGATTTCAGATCGAAACCGCCATGGTCAGCGCCAACCACGATTCTCGTTTTACCCGCGCTCATGACCACACCATCGAATCGTCGGATGAGGCAGAGCGGGGAGCGGACGGGCTGGCCGCGCCTGTTTCCGCATCCAGGACAGCCTGCAACTTCATGACATAAAGTCGGAGGCGTTCGAGCCCCAGTTCAGTGATGCTGAATTCGGTTACAGAGCGATTGCCTTTCATGGTCTTGTTGATATCGATATAGCCTACGTCGGCCAGCTTGCGCGTCTGCACATGCAGGTTACCGTCGGACAAACTGGTCTCGGCTTTCATGTCGGTGAACGATACGGGCACACCTGGCACGAGAGTGGCGAGGATGCCTAGGCGACAGGGGGCACTGATCATTTCGTCGAAGTGTAGAGTCACGGTGCAATTAACTTTATTTCGCAAAGTATCCTGCCAAAAGCGGCCGCCTGTCAAGCTATTTGCTTTACAGGATGAAGCGAAATTCGAGAATATCTTGCAGCTGAGCTTTACCCAGTGAAGTTTGGACAGCCGATTGAGGCGGTCCGCGGTCGACGTGTATGGTGAGTCGAAAGACGCTGCCAGGGCATCATGCAGGAATGCAGATCACGATGACACCATTGCCGGAACCCGCCGCCTGGCAGCGCGCCGCGCGACGCCGGCGGGTGGCGAGCCTGGCTGTGGCCGCGCTGGCGATTCCTGCATTCATCCTGGTCGTCGAATTTTCCAGCGACTCGGTACCCTTGCCAGAGTTCGAAGTATTCCTGCTGCCGGCTCAAAATGAGCCCGAGCCAATTGTCGAGGAGACAATATCCCCTCGAGTCGCGGAACCGGTCGAACAGCAACCGCCAGCCAATGAGCCCGTGGAGCAGGTCGCAGAGGACGAGCCACCGGTGCAAGAAAAACCGGTTGCGCCACACGACTGGTACGCGCAGATGGAGATCATCGCGACCATATTCGTCGACGAACAACACAAGACATACTCCGTCAATCCGGCCTTCGATGAGAAACGGCGGCAGGCTGCAGACAAGTTCCGCCCGTCGCGTGCGCCCGTGACCAGGCAGATCTGGGAGAACATTGAAGTCGATCAACTCGGCCGCAAGATCCTGGTCAATGGCGATTGCCAGCGCGTAATCGACGACCCGAGCGCGGCTCGCCAGGATGCTTTCAGGGAGTTCTACCAGTACATCGTTTCCTGCAGTTATCACGAGCGCAAGCCGAAACAACTGCCGTGGGTTGAAGAGATTCGCGAGCGCTACGTTTACCTGCAACCTGACGAGGGCCATGACAACACACGGACTGACGTCCTGGCCGAGCTGCAATGAAACGTATCCTGAAATCGATCGCGCTGCTGGTGGTTGTGGCGCTGGTGTTCGTCATTCTCGGCGGCACTGGCTATCGGTATGTTTTTGGCGCTCACAGTCTCGACGTCCACGGGACGGCCGCGCTGCATGGCGCTGAGGTAAGCACTCCGGGCGACGGCTGGCCGAGTTATGGCAACGATGCCGGCGGGCATCGCTTCAGCTCGGCAGAACAGATTACGGCCGACAATGTTGCGAGCCTCGAGATTGCATGGCAGTTCAGTACCGGGGACATCGTCAACAAGGCGGCCGGCATCAGCCGCGGCACGGCCGAGGGCACGCCAATACTGGTCGAGGACCAGCTCGTCTTTTGCACACCGTTCAACGAAGTTATCGCGATCGATCCCGGCAACGGTGAGGAGCGCTGGCGGTTCGACCCGCAGATCGACCTCGACCAGCGGCCGGCCAACCAGTTTGTTTGTCGTGGCGTGGCACACTGGAGCGGTGAATCTGACCAATGCCCGTCGCGAATCCTGATGGGTACAAATGATGGCCGGCTGATCGCAATCGATGCCCTGACTGGCGACGCCTGTGCCGATTTCGGCAACGGTGGCGAGGTAAAACTCGACGTCGGCATGGAGCTGGTCTGGGCAGGCGAATTCCAGGTCACGTCGCCACCCGTCGTAATTGGTGACGTGGTCGTCATCGGCTCGTCCATCAGCGACAACGTTCGCGTCGAGGCGCCGCGTGGCACCGTTCGCGCTTTCGATGTGCGAACAGGGGAACCGGTGTGGGATTTTGACCCGATTCCGCGCGAGTCCGGCAATCCGGACTGGCAGGGTTCGCAGCCTCCCGTGGAAGGGCATGCCAACGCGTGGGCGCCAATGTCGGTCGACCGCGAGCGTGGCCTCGTGTTCGTGCCGACCTCCAGTCCGAGCCCGGACTTCTATGGTGCGCGGCGTCCCGGAGACAATCGCCACGCGAATTCGGTGGTGGCGCTCAATGCTGAAGACGGCTCCATTCGCTGGTCGTATCAACTCGTACACCACGATGTCTGGGACTACGACCTTCCGGCGCAGCCTGGCCTGTATTCTGTGTGGCGCGACGGCCAGCCGCATGACGTCGTCGTCCAGGTCACGAAGACCGGTCACGTCTTCGTACTCGATCGCGACACGGGTGAGCCATTCCTGCCGATTGAAGAGCAGCCGATTCCGCCATCCGATGTCGAGGGGGAGTGGATGTCACCGACGCAGCCATTGCCGGTGAATACACCGGCGCTTGTGCCGGACAGGTTCGATCCTGACGATGCTTTCGGCCTGACATGGTTCGATAAGCAGGCCTGTGAGAAAGAGCTGAAGTCGCTTCGCGCCGAAGGGCTGTTCACACCGCCATCGCTGCAGGGGACCCTTTTCTATCCGTTTACAGGCGGCGGCGCGAACTGGGGTGGGGGCGCGTACGATCCTCGCCGCAACCTCCTCGTCATCAACATGTCGAGCATGGCCCATGCCGTAACCTTGTTTCCCGAGGAGGACTTCGACAGCGTGAGACAGCAATTCAGGGGCCAGGACGTGGAACCCATGCGCGGTGTGCCGTACTCGGATCGGCGCCGTCTCGTAATGTCGCCGCTGGACCTGCCATGCAGCCCGCCACCATGGGGCATCCTTGCGGCAGTCAATCTCGATAGCGGCGACGTAGTCTGGCGCCGCACCCTGGGCACGCTCGAAGATCTTGGTGGTCTACCGCTCGAGACAGGCACACCGACAATCGGCGGACCCATCGTGACGGCCGGCGATGTCATCTTCATCGCCTCGACGATGGATTTTTACCTGCGTGCCTTCAGTGTCGAGACCGGCAAGGAGCTTTGGAAAGGCAGGCTGCCGACATCGGGTAACGCGACGCCCATGACCTATATGTGGGAGGGCAGGCAGTATGTCGTCATTTACGCAGGCGGTTACTCGAGAATCGGGCTGCCGCCCGGCGATTCACTGATCGCGTTTGCGCTTTCTCAGGAATAGTTGTCCAGCAGTCCCGGCTCGATGCGTGCGCCCACCTGTTGAATGACCTGGGCACCGCAATATGTGCCCAGCCGGGCACATTCGGCCAGCGACATTTCATTAACCCAGCCGAAGAGAAAGCCGGCCGTGTACGCGTCTCCCGCGCCGGTAGTATCGACGATCTTGTCGACGGCGTTTGCCGCCTGCACGATTTGCTCGTCACCGTTCACGATAACCGAGCCCTTCTCCGAGCGCGTTATAGCGAACAGGTTGTCATAGGCATCGAGCGCATCGAGGGTATCTTCGAATGACCCGGTCTGCAGCAGCGCGTTCACCTCGTCTTCATCGGCAACGACGATATCGACGCCGTTGCGAATGGCTTGCTCAAAAGAGTCGCGATGGCGCTCCACGCAGAACGAGTCGGAGAGGGAAAGGGCGACCGCCGTGCCATTCTGTTTCGCGATGTCAATCGCCTTTGCTGTCAGGTCGGGGCCTTCGGGCAGGTCCCAGACATAACCCTCTATAAGCGCGACCCTGGGTGTTCCCATTGTTTTTGGCGTTATGTCGGAAACGCTCAGCTCCGTGCACGCGCCGAGATAGGTCTGCATCGTTCGCTGGCCGTCGGCGGTGATCAGGATATGGCTACGCGCCGTTGGTGCGCCGTCCTGAGCTGCTTTGAGGCGAACGTCGACACCCATCGATCGCATATCGTGGTTAAAGATGCCTCCGAGCTGGTCCGCCTTGACGCGCCCGATATAGGCAGTCGAGCCGCCGAGATTTGCAAAGCCAGCCACCGAGTTGGCCACCGAACCGCCCGACATCTCGGTCGCGGGACCCATGGCTGCATAGATCTCGCGGGCACGGTCCATGTCGATAAGCGTCATGGATCCAGGCACGGCACCGATTTCGTCGAGAAAATCGTCCTCGATATGGGCGAGGATGTCGACGATGGCATTGCTGATGCCGAGCAGTTGAACGGAATGCTTCATAGGTGGTCTGACCGTTGCTGAAAACGCGGCATAGCCTACCACTCGCGGTCATGTTACGCGCGCCATTTGATGTCACCAATAGCGAGGGGTATCTTGTCGCAACCGAGAGGGGGGAAGTGTCGTGCGAAAATCAGGTGGTCTGCTAATACCGCTGACGCTCATCGTCATGTACTACGCGGTCTGGATTGGCGGCACGTGGTACTTGCTGGTGCATTACCCCGGACTGAATGAGTATCTGCCGATTGGCGGCATCGGCTATCTCGCCTCCATCGATGTAACTTCTTTCGAGCCGATCTATTCGAGTGTCGACGACACAGTGTTGTCACCGCACGGGCCGCTGCAACTCGCCATCGCATGCATCGGCGCCATCATTCTCACGATACCCGTTACCTGGGCCTACTTCATAACCAGCCGGGCGCGGCGCATCGATCAGTCGTTTGTCCAGACCATCGTGATCTTGCCCGTCGTCGTGACCGGCATCGCAATGATCGTCCTCAATAGCCTGGCACTCGCATTCAGCCTGGCAGGCATTGTTGCTGCCGTTCGCTTCCGTTTTGCGTTGAACCAGCCATCGGACGCCATGTATATCTTTGGCGCGATCAGCATCGGGCTCGGATCGGGTATTGGTGCACTCGGCGTCGCAGCCGTGATCTCGATCGCGTTCGTGCTGGCCACGCTGGTTATCTGGAAACTCGAATATGGCAAGACGCTGTCGGGACGCTTTCTTACCATGATGACACGCAGGGACGCAGGCGAGGATGAGTACGAGTAACCGTAGCATCCTGCTCGTGCACGGGCGCGACTTCAAGCCGGCCGAAGAGACCCTGATGGAGATTTCGACAGCGGCGTTGCGTGCCGGCGTAATGCGGGACTACCCGGACAGCGTCGATGCCTTCGACAGCGTGTCGAAGGACATGGCCTATTTCGGTGACATCACGAACGAGTACCTGCTGTCGCTGGGAAAGCGCTATGACGAGTCGCTGGACGTTGGTGACCGCAATAATTCGCTAAACAACCTGAAGGCAATTCAGCCGCGCAAACGATTTGGCATTCGGCAGTATGACCTGCTGCCCGGCAAGTCTGCGTTGCGGGAATTTTGCGCTGACGTGGCGGCCCCGATACTGGGCGCAATGGGTCTGACGATGCCGCTAATCAGTTGTGTCTCCAGGGACTGTGCCGAGTATCTCCGCGGCAATTCCGACTTTGCGGAAAAAGTCAGGGAGCGCGTTCGAACGAAGCTGTGCGAAAAGCTCGCTCGCGGCGACCATGTGATGCTGCTCACACACGGCGTCGGCTGCCTGGTCGCCTATGACGTATTGTGGGAGTTGTCACATGATGTCGAGCTGCAGGCAGAGTACGGCGACTACAAGATCGATAACTGGGTGACGATGGGCGCACCGCTCGGCGATTCCCATATTCGCAAGCACCTGAAGGGCGCAAAGGAAAAGATCGATGCACGTTTCCCGACGAATGTCATTTCCTGGAACAATGTATCGGCGGAAGATGACTATGCGTGCCACGACAACACGCTGGCTGACGATTTCAAGAAGATGATGGACCAGCGGCTTGTCAGCGCTGTAAACGACTACCGCATCTACAACCTTGCTGTGCGCTACGGCAAGTCGAATCCGCACAGCTCAGTCGGGTACTACATCCACCCGCGCGTATCGAAGCTGATTGTCGACTGGATCAGCTCCGAGGCTGCGATCGCCTAGATACATTTCTCGACGATGCGTGACTCGACTCGTTTCGGGTCGTCGATCGTCTCGTAAAAAGAATCGATGTATTTCAGCATGCTGCGTTGCGTGCCAGATTCCAGCTCCGCCTGGTTTGTTATCAGCGCTTCGATTTCATCGCGGCGATCGCGATAAAGCTGCAAGGTTTGCGGCAGCAGCTCGTTGTTGACGCACCGGCCCCGGTACAGGCGCACCCTCACTGTGCGGATGCCAAAACGCGGGTTCGGAGCCGCATGCTGCGCATCCACAAGACCGCTCTGGTCGAAGTCGTAAGGAATTGTGTAATACAGGCCGTCGTCACTCGTGAACAGCGACTGGTTGTGACAGCACTCTTCATCGGGACCGGTCGCCTTCGGCGAGAAATCGGTGTTGCCGAGGAAGTACTGGAAAACCGAGGCAATGCTCAGGTCGGACGGTTTGATGGACGCGACCGGAACTCGCTCGGTTTCGACGGGCTCACCGCCAATGCGCTTGCCGATCCTTTCATCGTGCTCAATCAGGACGCCGTAGGTATCGAGGACAGTGTCGCGATCCGTGAAGACATACTTCATCTTCAGGAGCCGCACCCGGTAGCTGGCGTCCGTCAGTAAATTAAATATCCGGTATGCAAGGTACTCGCTGATTACGGCCTGGTCGTAGCGCCGGGAGTTGTTCTGGCAATGGGTGACCAGCTTCATCTTGTCCTGCTTGTCGAACAGCGTGTCGTCGGTCTGGGACTTCTTGAAATTGATCCTGAGCGGCGGAAATTTGCAGATGTCCGGGTTGCGGCGCCAGTTGCCGCGTGCGCGAATCTGGATGTCGAACTCGACCGGCGTGCCGTCGGCCTCGGTGTAGCGGAACTTGCCCTCGGTCTCTTCCTCATCGGAGCGTTCGCGTGCGAGCATCGCAAACGGACCCTCGATTTCCACCTCGAGCGTGTCGTGGCTCGAGAACAACGGGTCAAAATCCCTGATATCCTCTTCAGGCGCTGCATCAGGAGAGAGGAACAACGCTACAATAAAGACAGTCCAAGTCCGATAGGGCATGGCAACCTCGTGGCGGAACAGAGTGAGTGCGACAATTCTAGTAGGGATTTCGGAAAATTGCATAAAGCCATAGTCAAAGCTGCGCTGATTGTAGCCATATTATTTATCGGTTCCGTGACGGTGCGGGCTGCCGGGTGGCAGTACGACAACGTTTCGCGTGTTGTCGCAATCGCGGATATCCATGGCGCGTACGACGCGGCGGTGGCGGCGATGCAGGCCGCGGACGTCATCGATGATGACCTTGCGTGGCACGCTGGCGATACGCATCTTGTTATCGTGGGCGATATCCTCGATCGTGGTCCGGATTCGCGGGACGCGATGGATCTCCTGATGCGGCTGGAGACCGAGGCCGCCGCGGCTGGCGGCATGGTGCATGTGCTGATCGGCAACCACGAGGCAATGAACCTGGTCGGCGATATGCGATATGTCTCGACGAGCGAATACGCAGCCTTTGCCGACGAAGAATCGGAAGAAGAGCGCGAACGATGGTTCACTGTGTTCGCGAAGAACCGGGTGTCGGACGACAGAAGCCCGGAGGCCCTGGCAACTATCTTCAGGCAGAAGTTCCCGAAGGGCTACTTCGCGCACCGGCGCGCATTCGGCACTGATGGCAAGTACGGCAAGTGGCTGTTGTCGAAGCCGGCGATCGTCGTCATTAATGGAACGGCATTCGTACACGGTGGCCTTTCACCGATGGTGGCCGAGATCGGCCTCGAAGGTGTCAACGGCAAGCTTGTCAGGGAAATGGCCGACTATGTCGCGCATCTCGAAAATCTCTATGGTGCCAGCGTGTTGTTGCCAACGGACGGTTTCCACGATCATCCGGTGCTGCTGTCGCGCTACATGCCGGCGCTCGATACGAGTGCGGACGTGTTGAAGTCAGTGGACGCGATCAAGGTGCTGAACGATTCCGACCTGCACTCGCTGGATGGTCCGCTCTGGTATCGCGGCAATGTTGTGTGCAGCGAACTGATCGAGGCCGACAAACTGGCCGGCGCACTGGACACCATTGGCGCAAATCGCGTTGTTATCGGCCATACGCCCACATCCGGGCGTGTTGTGCTCGAGCGCCTCGACGGCAGGGTTGTGCAGATCGACACTGGCATGCTGAACAGCTACTACGGCGGAAGCGCCAATGTCCTGGTCATTGATGAATCCGGGTTGTCGGTCATCAACCAGGATGGCGAGACGGTGGCGACGCCGGTGCACAATCCGCGCAATGTGGGCACGCGGCCGCAGGGCAAGCTGACGTTCGAGCAGCTGGAAGTGCTGCTTGCAAATGGCGAAGTCGTGGCGCGCCGCGAAGATGACGCCGGACGAGATATCGTCACTGTCACCGATGGAACATCGACGATTGAGTCGGTTTTCCAGAAACGGAAGGGCAAGGGAAATTATCCCGAGGTCGCGGCATACCGGCTCGACAAGCTGATCAACCTCGAAATGGTTCCGGTCGCCGTCGTGCGAACGATCGACGGCGATGAAGGCTCATTGCAGTTCCTGCCGAAGAACTGGATCGACGAAATAAAGCGGCAGGAAGATGGTCGGGGCGGCAGTGCATGGTGTGCCGTGCAGGAACAATGGAATGCGATGTTCGTCTGGGATGTACTGACCTACAACGAAGGCAGGACTGGCCAGAACCTGCTCTACAGCCTGGACTGGTGGCAGGTCATGCTCGTCGGTCACGACAATGCATTCTCGACAAAGAAGGGCGTGCCTGCGCGTCTGAAGCAGGTTCCCTATGAAGTCGGGCAGGCCTGGAAAGACGCGGCAGCCGGTCTTAGCGAGGAGAAGCTGACCGAGGTGCTCGGGGACGTACTCGATTCGAAACGAATCCGTGCGCTGGCAGCACGCGCGGAGGCATTGTCTCAGCCGTAGGAGCCCGCCCCGGCGGGCGATTGTGGGAGCGACTTCCGCCGCGGCAGAGCCAGGAAACCTGGAACGTGGCTGGCGGTTTACTCATATCACATCAGTTGACGACCGCGATGCACTCGATTTCGACACGGGCGTTGAGCGCAAGACCGCTGGCGCCAAGCGCGCTTCTTGCAGGTTTGTTCGGGAAGAACTCGACATAGACTTCATTCATTGCCGCCCATTCGCCAATGTCGGCAAGGAACACGGTGCACTTGACAACCCTGTCCATCGACGAGCCGAACTGCTCCAGTGTTGCGGAGATATTCTCCAGCGTCTTTCGCGTCTCTGGCTGAATACCGCCCTCGACGAGACCACCGGCTTCCCTGTCGTAACCGAGAGCGCCGGACAGGTACAACGTGTTATCCACCCGGACTGCCGCAGAGAAGGGCAGGTTCATATCCTCGGTGCCCGGTGCCTTGAGCCACTCGATCGACGTGTCGTGATCGACTTTCACGTCGCAGCCGGCAAGCAGAAAAACAAACAGCACTATGCAGAATCGATTCATAACAAACTCCGGAAGTATCAAATGTCGCCGGCCTGCGCCGCGGCAATAATGTGATCAGCGGCGCGGAACGCCAGCGCCATGATGGTCATCGTCGGCTGGCCGCGGCCGGATGTCACCATGCTGCTGCCATCGCAAATGAACAGGTTTGGCACGTCGTGGCTTCTGTTTTTTGCGTCGACCACGGATGTGGCCGGGTCATTACCCATACGACACGTACCCAGCAGATGCTCGCCGCCTGTATTCGGGTGAACTCCAAAGCGCCACGTCTTTTCCGCGCCGGCCGCCTCGTGCAATTCGCCGCAGCGGTCTTCGAACCAGCCCGCCATCGAAAGGTCGTCGTCATGGTCCATGTACGTCAGTCGAATCGCCGGCCGTCCCCACGCATCCTTGCTTTCAGGGTCGAGCGTGATGTTGTTGCGGTCCATCGCAAGCGACGTGCAGCTGGCAACAAAACACAATGTGCGCGAGAAGTCGTGCGCCATCGTGTCTTTGAACTCGGCGCCCCAGTGCGGCACGTCGGGGTCGGTTGCCACGAGCGCATGCAGGATAGGTGTTGCCGAGAACAACGGCCTGGCATCGACGCCGCCACCGCCGTAGAAACCGCGTTTCTCATCGGTCTCATAGAAGTCATGGATGATGCGCGATACCTGCACGCCCTTGTAATCATTGAGCGGATGTTCGTACACGCCGACTGCCAGTGAGTGCTGGTTGAACATCAGGTTGCGGCCGACATAGCCGCTTGAATTGGCGAGCCCATCCGGGTGTTGTGAGCTTGCAGACATCAGCAGTAACCGCGACGTTTCCGCGCCATTGGCCGAAAGCACGACGGCCTTCGCTTTTTGCGCCTGTTCGACACCGTCCTTGTCGAGGTATACGACCTGGTTGGCCCGTCCTTGTTCGTTGGTTTCGATGCGGATTACGACCGACTCCGGTCGAATCTCGCAGTTGCCGCTGGCTTCGGCCAGCGGAATCATCGCTGCCAGCGTTGAGGATTTGGCGCCTGCCTCGCAGCCATACCACATGCAGTATCCGCAGCTGACGCAACCGGCGCGGCCGTTGTGCGGTTGCGACAGGATGGCGTGCGGTTCGGGTTGCGCGTGCCACCCCAGTTCGGCTGCTGCTTTTTCCATCAATACGCCTGATGACTTGATTGGCATCGGCGGCATCGGGAACGGCTTCGAGCGCGGCGCATCGAAGGGACCAGGGGCGCCTGAAACGCCGATTTCCCAGTCGACTTTCGTGTAGTAAGGCTCGAGCTCTTCGTAGGTGATTGGCCAGTCGGCAAAGTTAGTGCCTTCAATAGATCCGAGCAGGCTGCGCTCCTTGAAGTCAACGGGTCTCAGGCGCCAGAAGTTCGCCGTGAAGTGCACGCTGCTGCCGCCGACGCCACGAGCATAACGAATCGGGGAAAAACCATCCGGCGAGGGCCCCGCGGTCTCGTGCTCGTAATGCCGAAACGTCTGGCCATGGACCTCGGGTCCGCCGCCATGCAGTTCATTCCGAATAACGATCGAATACTCGTCATGTTCGTCACGTGTGTTGAATGTCTTATCTCTCGGCATTATCAGACCCCCATTGCACCTGATCGTCTTAGTACCCGAAAGGATAGGTCCAGGGGCCATGGTCTCCTTCGAAACCGACCAGGTCCCAACCGACCTTGCCCTTATTCCCCCCGTATTTGGGCATCGCGAAGAATCCGAACATCGTCATGGCCCACAACATGTTGAACAGCGGCGAATCCTGTTTTCCATGCAGGAACTCATCCTGCGCCGCTTCGTCGAGGTCCGCGAAACGGCCTTCACTGATCTGGATATTGAATTGCGACAGCTGTTCACGCGCAAATTCGAGCTGGCCACTCATCTCTTCGCCGAATGCGCGGTCGATGAAATAGATGACGCCGGCCTCGTTAGCGCCCGGTGTGTCCGTCGTCGGCAGAATCCGGGCAGCAATCGCCGCGAAGTCTTTCGCTTCAGCGGCTTCGAGAACCGTGAATGGCGCATCCTCGTCGCGGGCGCTGCAGGCGGCCTGCGCGATAGCCGCGGCGGCCGGCGCAAGTATGCGCAAGTAGCTTGCGCTGCCGAGGGCGCCCGCGGACTGGAGAAAATGTCGCCTGGAGACGCTGTCTGGATTGGTCATAACGTTTGCCTTGTTGTTGTTATTGCAGCAAATATCCGAAGCAAGACAGTAGCACAGGATCGTATAATGGTGTGCATGGGAAGATTGACAACGCACATACTGGATACGGCCAGCGGACTCCCGGCGGCGGGGGTGGATATTCGACTCTATGCGCTGGATAAGGGCCGCGATCTCAAGGCTGCCGCCGTTACCGACGAGGACGGGCGTACTGAACACCCGTTGCTGATGGACGACCTGCTTGTGACGGGCGAATACGAACTCGAGTTCGACATCGGCAGCTATTTTCGCGGCCGTGGCGCCGAGCTTGATGATCCGGCATTTCTCGACGTTGTCGTGATTCGCTTTTCGCTGCGCGCGGAACAGAACTACCATGTGCCATTGCTGGTTTCGCCCTGGAGCTACTCGACATACCGGGGCAGCTGATTGTCATGAGCGAGGGGGACGCTGATATCGACACACCCGCCGACACGATTCGGTTTGTGCTCGACGGTGAGCTGATCGAGCTCGACAATGTCGACCCGACGCGGACTGTCCTGCAATTCCTGCGCGAGGATCTGCGGCGCACGGGTACGAAAGAGGGCTGTGCGGAGGGCGACTGCGGTGCGTGTACCGTCGTACTGGCCGAGCTCAACACAGACGGCGATGGCATTGCCGTTCGCGCAATCAATTCCTGCATCCAGTTCCTGCCCACACTCGATGGCAAGGAACTCATAACTGTCGAGAGCCTCGACAGGGATGGTGACCTGCACCCGGTTCAGCAGGCGATGGTGGATCACCATGGCTCGCAGTGCGGCTTCTGCACACCGGGCTTCGTGATGTCGCTGTTTGCACTGTACAAGACCAGCGCCCGGCCTTCGCGCCGGGAAATCGACGACGCACTGGCAGGCAACCTCTGCCGCTGTACCGGCTACCGGCCGATCATCGCGGCAGCCGAGGCGATGTACGATGCCGAAGCAGACAAGGACTGGTTGCGCCAGCCCGCATCGGCGGATGAGAAATTCAAGTCGCCACTCGCCCGGATTGACGCATTGAAGGCGCTACAACGAGACGTCGGGCTGCAAATGAGCACAGACAAGGGCCTGTTTTTCGCGCCGGCGACGTCCGACGAGTTTGCCGGACTGCTGGCCAATCACCCTGAAGCTACAATCCTTGCTGGTGGCACAGACATTGGCCTCTGGGTGACGAAACAGCATCGCGAGCTCGGGTCCATCATTTACACGGGCCGTGTTGCTGAACTCAACAAGGTCGAAATTACCGCGTCGCATATCGAAATCGGCGCGGCCGTGTCGCTGGCAGATGCGATGCAACCGATCGTTGCCCACTACCCGGAACTCGATGAACTATTCAGGCGATTCGCGTCACCGCCGATACGAAATGCGGGAACACTGGGCGGCAACATTGCCAATGGTTCACCTATTGGCGACTCGATGCCCGCGCTGGTTGCTGCCGGAACAACGATCGTCCTGCGCCGCGGTCGCAGCCGGCGGGAGATTCTTCTCGAGGACTTCTACCAGGACTACATGGTCAAGGACCTCCGCCCGGCCGAGTTCGTCGAGACCGTGAGAGTGCCGCTGCTCAGCGACGATGTCATCGTAGGCAGCCACAAGTTGTCGAAACGCTTTGACCAGGATATCTCCGCCGTCTGCAATGGCTATTGCCTGCAACTGGACGGCGAGTCGGTAGCAACGTTTCGCATGGCCTGCGGCGGCATGGCGGCCACGATTCGGCGCGCAACGAACTGCGAAGCTGCCGTCGTCGGCAACGCCTGGAACGAAGAAACAATTGAAGCCGCGTGCGAGGCGCTCGCGCGCGATTTCGAGCCGATTTCCGATATGCGTGCCAGCGCCGAGTACCGGCTGCGCGCAGCGCAGAACCTGCTGCGACGTTTCTATCTCGAGAGCCGCGGCGAAGTTGAATCGACGGTGTATGCCTATGGCCGCTAGGGCGACAGGCAAGGCGTTACCGCACGACAGCGCGCGACTGCATGTCAGCGGAGCTGCAGCATACACGGACGATCTGCCCGAGCCACGTGGCCTGTTGCATATGGCGATCGGCGTCAGCAGCAAGGCGCACGCGAAAATCAACAGCATCGATCTCGACCGCGTCCGATCGGCCCCCGGTGTCGTCGACGTATTCGTTGCCGATGACATTCCCGGCGAGAACAACTGCGGTCCTATCGTCCACGACGAAAAGATACTTAATTCCGATGTCGTGGAATATGCGGGGCAGCCCATTTTCGCCGTTGCAGCTAACACGGTTGACGAAGCGCGTAAGGCGGCGCAACTGGCCGATATCGACTACCAGGAACTCGAGCCGATTCTCGACATCCTGGATGCCGTGGACAAGGAATCGTTTGTATTGCCGAGCGAGAAGTTGCGGCGAGGCGAACCCGACAAGGCTCTCGATGATGCGCCGCACCGCCTGCAACGCCGGCTCGATCTTGGCGGCCAGGACCAGTTTTACCTCGAAGGTCACATCGCGATGGCCATTCCTGGCGAAGACAACACGATCACCGTGTACAGCTCGACGCAGCATCCCGACGAGGTGCAGCAACTCGTTGCCGAGGCGACGGCGAGGGACGCGAAGGACGTGGTTTGCATTTGCCGGCGCATGGGTGGCGCCTTTGGCGGCAAGGAAAGCCAGGCGGCGACTATCGCATGCATGGCGGCGCTGATGGCGACCAGGACTGGCAAGCCGTGCAAGCTGCGCCTCGATCGTGACGACGACATGATCGTGACGGGCAAGCGCCATGATTTCGTCATTGACTACGATGTCGGGTTTGATGACGACGGGCGGATCAAGGGCATCGAATTCATGTTCGCATCACGCTGCGGGGTGTCGGCTGACCTTTCAGGACCGGTGAACGACCGCACAATGTTCCACTGTGACAACGCGTATTTCCTCGAAAACGTCGACATCCAGTCGCATCGCTGTAAGACCAACACCGTGTCCAACACGGCATTTCGCGGCTTCGGCGGTCCGCAGGGCATGTACGCTATCGAGTACGTCATCGATGATATTGCGCGCACGTTGAAAATGGACCCGCTCGAAGTCCGACGGGCAAATTTCTATGGCATCGGCGAGCGTGATACGACTCAGTATGAGCAGAAAGTCGAAGACAACATCATTAACGAAATCGTCGATAAGCTCGAAGACGACGCGAAGTACCAGAAACGGCGCAAGTCGATCCGCAACTTCAATGCGCGCAACAAGGTGCTCAAGCGCGGTATCGCGCTGACGCCCGTCAAGTTCGGCATCTCGTTCACTGCAACACACCTGAACCAGGCGGGCGCACTCGTGCACATCTATCGCGATGGCACGGTGCACCTGAATCATGGTGGCACGGAGATGGGCCAGGGCCTTTACATCAAGGTCGCGCAGGTTGTCGCTGATGAACTCGGCATCGGTATCGACCGGATTCGCATCAATGCTGCGGATACGAGTCGCGTACCGAACGCCTCCGCTACGGCGGCGTCCAGTGGCTCGGACATGAACGGCAAAGCCGCGCAACAGGCAGCGGGTAAGATTCGCGCACGCCTGACGGAGTTTGCAGCAACGCATTTCAATGTCGCCGAAAGCAAGATTGAATTCGCGGACGGCAAGGTGTCGATCGGCGACAAGGCGATCACGTTCGAGGAGCTCATCGAACTGGCCTGGTTCAATCGCGTCTCGATGTCGGCGACCGGTTTCTACAAGACGCCGAAAATTCATTACGACCGGGAAACCTTCAGCGGCCGCCCGTTCTTCTATTTTGCATATGGTGCGGCGGTATCGGAGGTCGTTGTCGATACCCTGACAGGCGAGTATCGCCTGTTGCGTGTCGATATCGTTCATGACTGTGGCGACTCGCTGAACCCGGCTGTCGATCTCGGCCAGGTCGAGGGCGGCTACGTACAGGGTGTTGGCTGGCTGACCTCGGAGGAGTTGTGCTGGAACGAAGCCGGCGAGTTAACCACGCATGCGCCGTCGACCTACAAGATCCCGACCTGTTCCGACCTTGCCCCGGATTTCCGCGTGCAGTTGCTGCAGAATGCCGCAAACAGGGAAGACACGATTTATCGCTCCAAGGCGGTGGGTGAACCGCCGTTGATGCTCGGCATCTCAGCGTTCCAGGCGATTCGCGACGCGATTGCCACAGACGAAAATCCCCTGCCTGACCTGCAGGCGCCCGCGACCCCGGAGGCCGTGCTCAAAGCGATTGAAGGTGGCGACCAGTGAACGAGTGGATCGACGAACTATCCGACCTGACAGCTGCCGGCGAGCGTGCGGTGCTGGTCACGGTTGCGGGTATTCGTGGTTCCGCGCCCCGGGAAGTTGGCGCGAAAATGATCGTCACTGAGGAAGCAACGATCGGCACGATTGGCGGCGGGCAACTCGAGTACCAGTGCACGCGAATTGCGGTCGAAATGCTCGGTGACGACGAGACACCGTCACTGCGCAAGTTTCCGCTCGGCTCATCGATGGGGCAGTGTTGCGGTGGCGTCGTGGACATACTGTTTGAGCCGATTGCGACGCAGCTGCCGTCGTGGCTGCGCGACCTGCGGACACTGCACGGACAAAGGGAGCCGGCGGCGATTGTTACACATCTTCGTGGCGAAACCGGCAAATGCATTGCCACAGCTACCGATGTTTTCGGTGACACCGACAATGTGTCAGCAGAGATCATCCGGCAGGCGCGCGAGGGTCTCGAGGCGGGCCGCACGGCGCACCGCATCGATGATTGGTTCTTCGAAGACATCGTCGGCACCGATCTGAATATCGCCGTGTTTGGTGCGGGGCATGTGGGCTCGGCCGTTGTGCAGTCATTATCCGCGCTGGACTGCAACGTCCGCTGGATCGACAGCCGCCGCAGCATATTTCGGGGCACGCCGGCCAACGTACGCGCCATAGAGTCAGCCGACCCGGCGCTCGAAGTTGCGGCGATGCCGGCGCGGAGCTGTTATTTCGTTATGACGCACAGCCATGCCATCGACTTCGAGATCACCGATCGCATCCTGCGGCGCGGCGACTTTGTGTACTGCGGGCTGATCGGCTCAATGAGCAAGCGGCGCCGCTTCGAGAAGCGCTTTCGTGCACAGGGCATGCAGGAGCGTGACCTCGAAAGGCTCGTGTGCCCAATAGGCGTCGACGGCATTACGGGCAAGAAGCCGGCGGAGATTGCGGTCGCGGCAACGGCCGAAGTGTTGCAGGCCTGGGAGCGTACCCAGAGCGACTCCAGGCCCGAATATCCGCAGAACGTCCACCCACTCGTGAGGCCTCGCTAGCATGGAAGCGTATATCGTCGAATGGCTGAACCTGCTGGCGCGCTGGTTGCATTTCATTACCGGCGTCGCGTGGATAGGTGCATCGTTCTATTTCATCTGGCTCGACAATCATCTCGAGACACCGCGGGACCCGAAGGACACGCAGATCGGCGTTGGCGGCGAGGTCTGGTCCGTGCACGGTGGCGGTTTTTATCACGCGCAGAAATACAAGGTGGCGCCACCGTTCATTCCGGAGACGCTGCACTGGTTCAAGTGGGAGGCCTATTCGACGTGGTTGTCAGGAATGTTCCTGCTCGTGCTCGTGTACTGGTATGGGGCACAGGTTTACCTGATCGATCCTTCGGTTCTCGAGCTGTCGCCCATTGCGGCAGTCGGTCTTGCGGCCGGCATCATCGTGGTGAGCTGGAGTATTTATGACCTGCTGTGCAAGTCGAGGCTGGGCGACAACGAGCGCGTGTTCGCCGTCGTGCTGTTTGTGCTCGTCGGCATACTGGCATGGGGATTGTGCGAGCTGTTCAGCGGCCGCGGTGCTTACATTCACTTTGGCGCCGTGCTCGGCACCATCATGGTTGCCAATGTCTTCTTCGTCATCATTCCTGGCCAGCGGCGCATGGTTGCAGCGGCCGAGCGTGGCGAGGAGCCCGATGCCGGCGATGGCATCAGGGCAAAACAGCGCTCAGTACACAACACGTATTTCACGCTACCAGTGCTGTTCGTCATGACGAGCAATCATTACGCGATGACCTACAGCCACGAATTCAACTGGGCCATCCTCATTGCCATGTCGCTCGCCGGCGCGTTGATTCGCATCTACTTCGTTGCGCGCCATTCAGGCAAGGCATCGCCACTACCGCTGATTGTCGCAGGCATCCTGCTTGCCGGTGTCGCGGCGCTGATTGTGCCACGAGCCAGCGCTGCATCCGGCGACGCCGTCGCGTTTGCCGACGTGCGCAATGTCGTTGTGCATCGCTGCACTACCTGTCACTCGGCACAGCCCACGCATCCGGCATTCCCGGCCGCCCCGGCTGGCGTCGAGTTCGACACTGACGAGCAAATCGTTGCCGAGGCAGTGCGTATTCACCAGCAGACTGTTACGACAAGGGTCATGCCGATCGGCAACCTGACGAATATCACGGAAGAGGAACGCGACATCATCGATCGCTGGTACCTCGCAATTGAGGGCCGGCCGTGAGTGACAAGCGTTATCCTCGCGACCTGCGCGGCTATCGCGGCCATCCGCCGGACGCGGACTGGCCGGAAGGCGCGCGAATCGCAGTGCAATTTGTCGTCAACTACGAAGAGGGCGCCGAGAACTGCGTGTTGCATGGCGATCCCGCATCCGAGGCATTTTTATCGGACATCGTCGGCGCGCAGCCGATTCCCGGGCAGCGACACATGAATATGGAATCGCTTTACGAGTATGGCGCGCGGGCCGGTTTCTGGCGACTACATCGCCTGTTCGCCGAACGCGAGTTTCCGGTAACCGTCTTCGGCGTGGCGATGGCGCTGCAACGCAATGAGGATGCCGTCGCTGCGATGCAGGAGTCTGACTGGGAAATCGCAAGTCATGGATACCGCTGGATCGATTACCAGTCAATGGGCGAGGAAACCGAGCGCCAGCACCTGCAAAGAGCCATCGATATCCACACGGATGTAACGGGCGAACGGCCGACCGGCTGGTACCTTGGCAGGTGCAGCCCGCAGACACACCGCCTCGTCGCCGAGGAAGGCGGTTTTCTTTATAACGCGGACTGCTATTCGGATGACCTGCCGTACTGGGACTATTCGTTCGACGAGCCGCAGCTTATGGTTCCGTACACACTGGACGCGAATGACATGCGTTTTGCGACGCCACAGGGTTTCAACTCCGGGCAACAATTCTTCGACTATCTCAAGGATACGTTTGATGTCCTCTATGCCGAGGGGGCAAAGATGATGTCGGTCGGATTGCATTGCCGGCTTGCAGGGCGACCGGGGCGAACGGCAGCGCTGGCGCGCTTCGTCGACTACGTGGCCGGGCACGAGGACGCATGGGTGGCGCGCCGTGTCGATATTGCCAATCATTGGCGACGACGTTTCCCGGCGGAACCGGAATGAGTGAGTTCGTGAACAGGTACGGCGGTATCTATGAGCATTCGCCCTGGGTGGCCGAAGAGGCCGAGCCAATTGTGGATGGCGCAACTGACATGGAAACAATCGCGACAGTGATGGCCGATTGCGTCGACAACGCTGCTATCGAAAAACAGCTCGCACTGATCCGGGCACATCCCGATCTCGCTGGCAAGGCGCAGATCGCAGGTGAGCTGACTGCGGACTCGACGAGCGAGCAGGCGAGTGCTGGTCTCGACCAGTGCTCGGCGGAGGAATACGAACGGTTTCAGTCGCTGAATGGCGCGTACAAGGAAAAGTTCGGTTTTCCGTTCGTGATGGCAGTGCGCAACAGCAGTCGCGCCGAGATTCTCGATGCATTCGAAGACCGGCTCCGAAATGAACCCGACACAGAATTCGAAACCGCGCTGGCCGAGATTCACAAGATTGCGAGACTGCGCCTGGAGGCGATGCAATGAGTGTCGCGTACAGTCCGTTCGGCGAGTGGATTCAGCTTGAGCAACCGCGGCTCGGTACGCGCGTCACTCATGCGAGCGACGAATTCTTCGCGGCGAAGGAACGATTGATCGATCCAAACAATCCGGTGTTCATCGAGGGCAAGTATGACGAGCACGGCAAATGGATGGACGGTTGGGAAAGCCGCCGCAAACGCGAGCCTGGCCATGATTACTGCATCATCCGCCTCGGAATCCCGGGTGTACTGCGTGGCGTCGACATTGACACAAGCTACTTCACGGGCAACTTCCCGCCGCAGGCATCGGTTGATGCGTGCGTCAGCGACGACGACGTGCCTGCGGGCGGCTGGACCGAGATCCTGAGCAAGGTCGATCTTGCGGCCGACTCACATCACTACCTGGACATAGACAGTGACACTGTGTGGACTCACGTTCGCCTCAACATTTATCCAGACGGTGGCGTAGCGAGGCTGCGCCTGTATGGCGAGGTGATACCGGACTCGGCGACAATCGTCGGCATGATCGACCTGGCAGCCGTCGAAAACGGCGGACGCGCTATCGCCTGCTCGAACGAGCACTTCGGCAGCATGCACAACCTCAATGTGCGCGGCCGCGGCATGAACATGGGCGATGGTTGGGAGACCGCGCGCCGCCGCGGGCCGGGCAATGACTGGGTCATCATCTTGCTGGGCCACCCCGGGACAATCGAGAAAGCCGAGATCGACACGGTCCACTTCAAAGGTAATTATCCGGATCGCGCATCGCTCGAGGCCGCGTTATTCGAGAATCCGGCCGATGCGACTCCTGACAGTGATGCCTGGCAGACGTTGCTTCCTGAAACAAAACTGGAAATGGACAAGCAGCACTTCTTTGATGAAGAGCTCAACGATCTCGGGCCTGTGAGCCATGTGCGGCTGTCGATATATCCCGATGGCGGTGTGAGCCGCTTGCGCCTGTACGGGAAGATCGACCCGGGATTGAAGAAGTGACGATTACGCTGACTCCACAACTGTTGACGAAGGAGCGCTTCGCTCCGTACGGGGACGTCGTGGAGTCGGCAGCGGGTAACAAAGCGGCCATGAACGCGTCGCGCTTCGAGCGTTTCGACGATTTGTGCAAGATCGAGATGAGCAAAGATGGTCGCGTTGCTGTGAGCATTGCCCGCTGCCGGGTGGCGACGGAATTGCCGTACCGAATCGACATCGTCGAGCGGCATCCGCTCGGCAGCCAGGCGTTTGTGCCGCTCGGTCCGAGCCGCATGATCGTTGTCGTGGCGCCAGCCGAAGAGAGTGTTGAGGCTGCCGACCTGCGCGCGTTCGTCACCAATGGCCGACAGGGCATCAACTACCACCGCGGTACCTGGCACATGCCGCTAATTGCTTTCGAGCAAGGACAGGAGTTCCTGATTATCGATCGCGCAGCAGGCCAGCCCAACTGTGACGAGCATATGCTCGACGAAGCCGTCATGCTGGTGGAGGGTTGACGATGCGCAGGGCGTTTCGAGGCTCGATCTTCCACTGCCTGTCCGATCCCGGTCCGCATGCCGATGAGTCTGCTGTCGAACACATTGACGACGGCTTGCTGATTGTCGAGGACGGCAAGGTCGCTGCCGTTGGTGAAGCGGCGGAGTTGGCCCCTGCCCTTACAGACGACACGCTGGTCGAGGATCACAGCGGCAAGCTGATCGTTCCCGGATTGATTGACTGCCATGTACACTACTCGCAGGTCGATATCATCGCGTCATACGGTGAGCAGCTGCTGGACTGGCTCAACCGCTATGCATACCCGGCCGAGATGCGATTTGCTGACGAGCGACATGCACAGTCAGTGGCCAGTTTTTTCCTCGATGAAATGCTGCGCAACGGCACGACGACGGCCGTAGTTTTTGCGACCGTGTTTCCACAATCTGTCGACGCGATTTTTGCGGCCGCCGAAGAACGAAACCTGCGACTTATTGCCGGCAAGGTTCTTATGGATGAACACTGCCCGGCTGAACTGCGCGATGACCCGCAATCAGCGTACGACGATAGCAAGGCGCTGATCGAGCGCTGGCATAACAGGGGACGGCTTGGCTATGCCATCACGCCACGATTTGCATTGACCTCGAGCGCGGCGCAACTGCAGGCAGCAGGAAAGCTGGCCGCCGAGTTTCCGGATACCTGGTTGCACACGCACCTCGCGGAGAACCGGGAAGAAGTCGATGCGATCGCCGGGAAATTTCCACAGCGGCGCAGTTACCTCGATGTTTACGACTACTACGGGCTGCTTCGGGACCGTTCTATATTCGCCCATTGTCTGCACCTCGACGAAGCCGACCGCAAGTTGATGGCAAAGAGCGGTGGCGCGGGCGCGTTCTGCCCGACGTCGAATTTATTCCTCGGCAGCGGCCTGTTCGACCTGCAGGCAATGACCGATGCGGGTGTAAAAGTTGGCCTGGCGACTGACGTTGGTGGCGGCACGAGCATGTCACTGCTGCGAACGATGAGCCAGGCTTACAAGGTCCTTCACCTCCAGGACCAGTCATTGCCTGCAAGCCGGGCGCTGTACCTGGCAACTCAGGGCGCAGCAGAGGCGATTGGTCTCAATGATGTCATCGGCAATTTCGAGAAGGGCAAGGAAGCCGATTTCATCGTACTCGACTCGAGTGCATCGAGTATCACGGCGCGGCGCACCGCATCGGCCGAGACACTCGATGAAATGTTGTTCGCGTTGATCTTTCTCGGCGACGACCGAAACATCTCATCGACCTACATCATGGGCGAGCCGTCCCTGTAGGAGCCCGCCCCAGCCGGCGATTGTGGGAGCGGCTTCAGCCGCGACAGTCCGGCGCTGGTCCATGAGTTACAATCATGGCTTCTGACCCTTTCCGGTCGCTCGTCAATTCTATTTTATTTGACGGATTCGGCTCTGGACGGGCTTGATAGCGGGAGGATGTGAGGCGTGCAGAGACCACCAGGGGTCGGTCAAACTCTCGGTCTCATCGGGCTCTTATTCGTAGTCTTCCTTCTAATCGACGGTGGTTTTGCTGTTCTCGTTCAGGGCGGAGTTGAGGTATCGGCGTCCACCGTATTACTCGCCCGGCTGATCTTTGGCTGGTCTCTTGTCTTATTCGTGGCCAAGCGACTCGTAAGAACTGAGTGGCGGGAGGCATTCCTCCTTGTCCCGTCGCGTATTTGGCCCTCTGTTGCCGGGCTACTTATTGGACTCGGCGTGAGTCTTGCGATCTTGAGCCTGATAACCTGGATGCCATTTCCACCACCCGAGTCGGCGGTCCGGGCGAGCGAGCAACTTCGAGCTACAAATCAAACGTCGTTGGCAATCGCGATGCTGCTTGTTGGACCGGTCGCCGAGGAAATGTTTTTTCGAGGACTGGTGTTTAGAGCCTGGAATCAGCGTTACGGCATGAGTGCCGCCTTCGTAGGATCGACGTTGCTGTTTGCAATACTGCATGTTTTCAGTTGGCAGATTATTGTGGCATTGCCCCTTGGTCTATTCTTGGCTTGGACTGTGCTGAAAACCGGGTCCGTGTTCCCTGCCATCCTTGGTCACATTGGTGCGAATACTGCGCCACGCCTTATAGACCCGATCTTGGCCGTCGCTGGATACACAGATAGCCAGATTGAAATGATGGACCGAGTGCCTCTCTGGATAACATGCATTGGTTTCACTGCACTGCTGTTTGGCGCAATATTCACGAGTCATTCAATTCGATTCCGCTAGCATTACCCCCAATCAGGGCAGATCGTCACATGTCCGGTTTTGGCCGTACTGAGCCTGTCATCAGGAAATTAACTGTGGGGCTGCTTTACATCGCATAGCCGCCTGTCAAGAATTTTGCGGCAAGATGAAGGCTTGTGACCCGTTTCTGGCCTTCGTTGGGTCGTCAAATTCAATAGAACTCTCGGAGACTTCATGGAATACACCGCCTTTGTGTTCGGCATACTTGGCCTGGCTGATTCGGTCGCACCTGGACAGTCACTCGCACCGAATCGGCCAGACAAGGTTAGAGTCTTGTATGCCTATTGACCCAACAACGAATCCCATCGGTCGCGGCCCTCTGAGTTGCTAGCGCAGCCACAGGATTCTTTGCCGCTGCGCTTGACACACCATAGCTTCGCGCCACGTGGACACATCTTGTTAGACTGGCTCGCGGCTCGTTCGAGGGCATTAAACCTTGCGTTTACGGCTGTCCAGTTGCCGGTTAGCTGTGCCTGTTCGATAAGCTCTGTTGTACTTGTTGTTGTAGCGCAGCTGGACAGCAGAAATGTCAACAGTACGGTGATAGCCAACAATGTATTTCTTTTCATGACGAGGAAACTCCTTTTGAAACTTGAAAGTTGTGACGAGGATAGAAACTACGTCCACGATCGAAGTTGATCCTGATAGAATCTTTAGGTTTTCCTTATCAAATGATCAGGCCTTGTAAAATCAATACTGCACAAGGACATGGATAACACCGTGAAGCATGGCTTTCGGATTCGCGGTTGGGACGTCTATCCACAGCAAAACCTGCTGAAAAGCCCCGAGCATACGAAGATCCTTGAACCCAAAGTGATGGACGTGCTGACTTTTCTTGCTGAGAGGCAAGGGGAAGTGGTATCGCGTCAACAGATTTTGGACGAAGTGTGGCGCGAGGTTGTTGTGGGAGACGAGGTGGTATCTCGCGCAGTTTCCCTGCTGCGTACAGAACTGGGTGACGACCAGAAGAACCCTCGCTACCTGAAGACAATTTCGAAGCGCGGTTACTGCCTTATAGCCGATGTAACCTTAGTGTCTTCAAGCGAGCCGCAACAATCGGAATCGGCACCTGACGCTTCCGGCTCGACCATCGCTGAAAACCCAACTAAGTCGATCAACCGTCGCGCCGTGCGCAGACTGTCTTTCACGATTGTCACTTTATTGGCACTGGCGTTAGCCTACGTCGCGTACGATGTTTTCTTATCGCAGCCTGAGCCTGACCATAGAGCCGAAAATATCGAACAGTCCATTGCCGTGCTGCCGTTCGTCAATATGAGCCCAGACTCTGACAACGAATACTTTTCCGATGGTTTGTCGGAGCAACTCCTCAATCAGCTGAGCAAGATACCCGAGCTTAGGGTTGCGGCGCGAACCTCTTCTTTCTCATACAAAACCAAAGATGTAAACATTACCCAAATTGGTGAGGAGCTTAATGTCACCCATGTATTGGAAGGCAGTGTTCGCAAGACCGGGAACCATGTTCGGATAACGGCACAATTAGTCAAAACTGATAATGGTTTTCAACTGTGGTCCGAGACCTTCGATCGGACCCTGGATGACATTTTCGTGGTTCAGGATGAAATCGCCAAAGCTGTCGTAGACGAGCTCAGTATCAACCTGTTGGGTGCCATGCCTGAGATCAGTAAGACCGATCCAGAGGTCTATTCGTTGTATCTACAGGGCGACTACTTCTTGAATCGCGGGGGAGAGGAAAACCTGGCAAAGGCGTTCGCGGCACTGAAGCAGGCCCTGGCCATTGATCCCGACTACGCCCCGGCCTGGGTGAGCCTCCAGCTGGCTTATGGCTTTCAAATGCGTGCCATGCCAGGAACTCCCGACGAAAATATTCGAACACTGCAAACCGAGGCGATAGAACGGGCGCTGGGTATTGATGAAAATCTCGCGCCCGCCTGGGCGGCACTGGCCTATAAAAGAAGAGTCTATGATTCGGACTGGCACGGTGCCCGAATCGCCATTGCAAAGGCATTGCAATTAGAACCCAACAACGCGGGGGTTATCTCTGTCGCAGCTTCGATAGCGAGCACGTCTGGACGGCTATCAGATTCTATAGAATTGTTTGAGAAGGCAGCCTCACTGGATCCTCTAAATCTAGCTAACCTGATGTCACTCGGGCGTCGCTACTTGCGAGTCGGCCGTATTGACGACGCATTCGATGCATTCGATCGGGTGCGCACAATAAACCCCGACTACCCTGGCCGGGGTCTTGCTTTGGGTCGTGTACACATGATGCGAGGTGACCTCAAAAATGCATTGCTTGAAACCAATAAAAACCCACACGAGTTCTACTATCGTCACCAAAAGGCCAATATTTTGTACATGATGGGTAGGGAAACAGAAGCCCAGACTCTCATAAACGAACTACTTGAAACATCTGCGGATGACGTGCCGGGCGCGATGGCGTCCGTCTATGCGTGGCGCGGCGAAGGCGACTCGGCATTTGAATGGCTGGATAAGGCCTATGAGCAACATGATGCACGGCCGAGCGCTTTTCTGGGAAATATATGGTGGCGAAAGCTCACAGGTGACCCCCGTTATTCAGCTTTCGTCGAGAAAATCGGCTTGCTGGAAGAATGGAAAGCGATGCCGCCCGAATTCGGCGGGCCGCCCGAGCAGTAACTCGGAACGGCTGCTTTTGGCCGGGTCCGGCCCTTCGCCAGGCAGCAGGGTGAGTGGCTGCTTCACTTCGCTTTCCAGCCGGTCGCCTAGGCTGGGATGCTCGCAATTGTGGCGTCGCTGGTGTTTGTTGGCCTACAAGTAAAGCAATCCCAGTCGATTGGTGAAGGTGCTCAGGCTGTTGCTTGGATGGAAGTGGCTGTATCTGCCCGCGAAGCGATTGCCTCGCATTCGGATGTCTGGATTAAGGGTTGTACGGGTGCTGAAATGAGCGCAGCGGATGATGCGGCATTCGCCCAGTTATTTCGCGCCTACACTCAGGGGAAGTACTTTGGGTGGCTTTCTGCCAAGCAGGGCATTATAGACACTGATTCCAATGTTCAGGCCTATTCATATGCTGCTAACGTTCATCGATACCCAGGATTTGCCCAAATGGCTGCATCTTGGCGGGAATGGTCCAGAGAAGGCATGCCTAGCGATCACGAGAACTTGGTTGAGTTTGTCAGTATTGTCAACGCGAGGCTCGCAATATTGCGGGAGATCGAACCCGATCCGGCCTTCGATGCAAAATGGTGCGGCATGTAGAAAAAAGGACCACTAGACGGCTGCTACTGGCCGACTGCGGCCGCTCAAAACCTGCCCGTGACTGGCTGCTCTTGTTGAAAGCAGACCCTCAAATTCGGCGAATTTGGAATTTCCGCCCTCGAACGGCTGGTATGCGC
>JARRLQ010000026.1:0-23904 GCA_037386905.1 Woeseiaceae bacterium | reverse complement strand
CGGCAACGGGACTTACGTTCATCTGGATGCCGCAACTGTTTGCCAAAATGCCATCGGGCAACATGTTCGCCATCCTGTTTTTCCTCGGGTTGTCTTTTGCCGCGTTCAGTTCACTCATTGCAATGATCGAACTGAGCACCCGGGTACTCGTCGACTTTGGCGTTGCACGGCGACAGGCCCTGCTTGCCGTATGCATCGGCGGATTCACACTGGGCATCCCGTCAGCCATCAACCTGGAGTTCTTTGCGAACCAGGATTTCGTCTGGGGCGTCGGGTTGATGATATCCGGCGCATTCATCGCGTTTGCGGTGATAAGACATGGCGCCGCACGTTTTCGCGAGGAAACGATTGACGGTCAGGAAGGCGACTGGAATGCAGGGCGCCCGTGGGACACAGCTCTGCGCTTCGTGATTCCAGCGCTCGCTATAGTGCTACTCGGATGGTGGCTATACCAGGCGGCCAGCGTTTACGCGCCCGAGCGCTGGTTCGACCCGTTCGAACCCTTCAGCGTCATGACTGTCCTCGCACAATGGGGCGTCGTTCTCGTAGTCTTTATTGCGTTCAATCGGTGGATGGCACGGCGTACTCTGGGCTGATCGCAGCAGATGGTAGTCGCTCTTCCGGAACCATTTGCGGGAGAAGATAAAGTGGATCACCGATTCCGGTGACACACCCGCGGTATGCCATACGGTTGATTTCAGGTTTCTCTTGGTCTTGGCAACGTACTCGCGCTGCACGTCGCTCCTGGCGTCAATCGCCTTGATACCGGGGTCCCGTTTCACTGCCAAAATTGCTTTGACCACGTACTTGACCATCGTTTCCATGTAACTCAACTGGGAGCTGTGACCCGTGCCGGTGTTGGGCCCGTTTACCTTGAAGTAGTTCGGGTACCCGGAAACCATGATGCCCTTGTGCGAGACAATTTCTGTCTCCCATTCTTTATTCAAATTGCGGCCACCCAGTCCGAAGACCTGGAACGTGAGCGCCTTTTTCATATCCGCGTAGGCATAAAATCCGGTTGCGTAAACAATGATGTCCAACGGAATGTCCCGCCCATCCCTGGTTCGAATCCCTGTCGGCGTGATTTTCTCTATGCCGCTGATATCGACGTCGACGTTCTCCCGCGAAAGCGCTGGCAGGTAGGTATTGGTCGGTATGACACGTCTGCAGCCCAGCTCGTAGTCGGGCATCATGTGCTCACGCAGCTTTTCGTCATCGATATACCTCGCAAGGTTTTTTCTCAGGGTTCGTGCATACAGTTTCTTGATGGACTTGCTGATTGCCGAGGTAAACGGGTAACGACGAAATGCCACGAACCTCACCTCGTGATAGCTGAATATCAACAGGCGTTTCAGGTGACGGATGCCGGGCAGATTAGTAAGGAATCTTTCCAGGGAAGAGTAGGTTCTGTCTGACCGGGGAATTATCCATTGCGCCTTCCCCATGAATACGGTCAACCTGGCGACCCGGCTTGCGATAGCTGGAACGACCTGGGCCGCTGAACACCCGGAGCCAATCACACCAACGCGTTTACCGTCATAAGACACGCCGTGATCCCATCGTGCCGTGTGGAACGTATGGCCCTTGAACGTCTCCGCACCGTCAATATACGGAACCTTCGGGTTGGCGAGCACGCCGCTCGTATCGATGACGAACCGGGAGGAATATCGTTCGCCCGACTCTACCTCGATGTGCCACAGGGACTCGCTTTCATCATACGTCAGTCGGGTGACGGCCTGGTTGGTTCTTGCGCGTTGCCGCAGGCCAAACTTGTCTATGACGTAATTTGTATATTCGAGCAGCTCGCTTTGGGGCGCATATCGCTTCCGGAACTTGTAGGGAACAAACGAAATGGAATACAGGCCGGTTGGAATGTCGACCTCTGCGCCCGGGTACGAGTTGTCCCGCCAGGTACCGCCCAGCTCAGATGCCCTCTCGAGAAGGACAAAGTCATCAAGGCGATTCTTCTTCAGGCGTATGGCCGCCAGCAGGCCGGAAAATCCTGTACCGATAATTACAGTTTCAAAATGCTCAGCTTCCGCTTTCATCAACAATTTTCTATCCCTGCCGCGCCCGGCCAATCGAATTGACCAGCAGTTTAGGGACCGAAACTTAGGAGAAGCTTAAATATCGGTGTCAGAAGTTGTATTGGAAGCCGGCGCTGACCGTCCAGAAATCGTCGAAAACATCGGTATCAAACTCCTCGTAGTCGAGCCGGATCGTAAACTGTTGTCGGCTGCCGAAGTTGATAAACGCGCCGCCTCCCCAGTGCCAGCCTTCCTCGTCCTGCTCGTTGCCGCTGCCAAAAAACAGGAAACTGTCTCCAACGTCGCTTTCACCAAGGTAGCCACCAGCTTTGGCATACAGGTGGAAATTGTCACTCGCCGGGATGATGCCAACGAACGAGGCAGTTATGGCACTGAAACTGACGTCCACGTCGCTATCGAAGCCGTCGTAATAGTCATCGGTTGACGCTCCGAACAGCGACCCTTCCACCGCGAAATAGTCGCTTACCCGGTAACCGCCGAATACCTTGGCCATGTACAGGCGGTCGTCTGGATCGTCGAACGCGGCATCGACATCGAGTGAAACATCGCCGGCGCCGAATGAGCCGCCAACATAGAAACCTTCGGCATTTGCTGTACCGACCGCAAGCAATAATATGCCTGCAAGACCTGTGTACCTGTTCATGGAGTGCCTCATCGTCTGGAATCCTCTGCTAGTTGGATCATCGCCGGCGCCGACAGTTCCCGTCGCACCGATCGATCGTTTACATGCTACGGGCCCGAAAATTAACGCCACCTTAACGAGATATTTACGGGGACGGGGCCCGGTGCGGCTAGTACAATTACCCTGTCACCATCGAAGCCGGAGGTATTGTTATGTGTCGTTGGCTGGCCTACTCGGGTGCACCCATTTTCCTGGACGAAGTCCTGCTGAAGACAGACCACTCATTGATTGATCAAAGTCTGCACGCGAAGGACGCAATGCACACGACGAATGGTGATGGTTTTGGCGTTGGCTGGTACGATCATCGCCCTCTTCCCGGCGTTTACAAGGACATTCGGCCCGCCTGGAACGACCCCAACCTCCACGGACTGGCCACGCAAATTGAGTCACCGATGTTCCTGGCGCATGTCCGCGCGACCACCGGCACGCCCGTGCAACGAACCAATTGCCATCCGTTCAATTACGACAAATGGCTATTCGTGCATAACGGACTTATTAACGACTACGACAAACTGCGCCGTGATCTCACTATTGCGATCGCCCCGGAGTACTTCCCGCTGATTCACGGCTCGACAGACTCCGAGTTGATGTTCCTGCTGGCGCTAACGTTCGGCTTGCAGGGTGAGGTAAAGGCAGGGCTGGCGCGAATGGCCGGATTCGTCGAGCACATTGCAAAGTCGCATGGCGTCGAAGATGCATTGCAAATGACACTTGGCGTCAGCGACGGCGAGTCGTTGTATGCGGTCCGCTATTCAACCGAAGGAAAATCCCGGTCGCTGTTTCATAGTGTCAGTCGCGATGCAACGATGGACATTGCGCCCGACGTGGATCGAATTGCAAGGCACGCTCGTGCAATCGTTTCAGAACCCTTGAACAATCTGCAGGAAGACTGGACGCCGGTACCGGAAGCAAGTTTCCTGAAGATCACACATGGCGACATTACCTGCGAGCCATTTTCACCAGTAGAGCACTAGCCAGGTGTGCGACGCGCCAGTAGTGTCGCCGCCAGTGCAAGCATTGCAGGCATGGCCTGAACAAACAGGATTGACGGTTTGGCTGTTATCGCACCGAATACGCCTGCAACGATGACGCAGGTCAGGAAGAAGACCTGTATTGAAGTCCCCTCCTCTTTGCGCAGCAGCCCCCAGATCAGTCCTGCTGCCAGGAAACCATTGTAAAGCCCCTGGTTGGCTGCAAGAACAGCGGACTGCTCGGCAAACTCGGGCGTCAACCCGAAGGCACGCAGCCCGGCGGGCTTCGTCCAGAGAAACATCTCCAGCACGAGAATATAGATGTGCTCGAGGGCGACGAGCGCGGTCAGAGTTGCAGCAATTTTCTTCAGCATCGCAGACACGTCAGGCAATACTCTCGTAGTACGCCTTGACGATCGCCTCGTCCGCAATTCGCGCTTCGTGCTCGGCCAGCCCGGGCGCAAGATTGTCGACGAGGTCAGCCGGCACATGGTCCAGCGTACCGGCGCGTAGCGAGCGAACCTGGACAAAAACTTTCAGGTCCGCAACGGTGAGGCGATTGTCCGCGAAGTACTGGCCCCCTCCTCTCTTGAGCAGCCCACCAAGACCCTCGATGTAAGTCGTCAGCCAACCGGCGACAAGTTTTTCGCGCGCTGCCTTGAGTTCGTCACCCTCGAGACCAAACGTGTGTACCACCTTGTGCAGCATATCTTCGACCGCGGCCATCGCCTCGTCGCAGTACAGTGCCTGCAACTCGTCGCCAGGATACAAACCGGCTTTCTTGCCGACATAACGCAACATCGAATTCGATTGCGTGACTTCAACTCCGTCGATAATAAGGGTCGGCGCACAACGAAATCGCATTTCATCACGGCACTTCATAAATTCGTCGAAACTGATTCGCACGTCCTCGAATTCGATACCGGCGGCATGAAATGCAATACGCACAGGCTCGGCGCGCCCGCCATTGAAGTCGAAATAGGTCAGTTTGTAACTTGTCATAAGAGTTCCCGTCTGGCGAAGCTAATAGTCTCGGACTGTATATTACTCACGGTTCGCTTCAATGGCACCAGAATTCCGCGCGCGCCACTAGTCGCCGGATTCGGCGATTTGATATAGTCCGCGCACCAGTTTCAGGGGTAACCAATGGCCCACAGCTTCCAGTCCAGACCGTTTGAATCCTACCTCGCTCGCCTCACGGAAATGAGGCAGTCTGGTGGCGACGCACTTACCGTCGGCTTGCCGGATGCGGTCATCCGCGACTTCATCGAAAGCGGCTACGACGACCTGGTGAAGGCCATCGATCGTGGCTACGAATACTTCCAGCAGCTGCAGGAAACGCACCCGGATTTCGTCGCCCTCAGCGAAGCCGACCAGATCGCGCTGACTCATGAAGGGTTGACCAATTTCTACGCGGAGGATGTCGTAAATCCGTATGTGTCGGCCGGTGCCTCTGGCCCGTGGCTGGTCACCGTGAAAGGCGCCGTCGTCTACGACTGCGGCGGCTACGGCATGCTTGGGCTGGGGCATGCGCCGGAAGACGTCCTCGAGGCCATGAACAAACCGCATGTCATGGCAAACATCATGACGGCGAACGTATCGCAGCTCGACTTTGTCAATTGCCTGCGCCGCGAGATTGGCCATACGCGCAAGGGTGGCGTGCCCTACGTCAGCGTCCTGTGCCTCAACAGCGGCTCTGAGGCAATGTCGATTGCTTCCAGGATCGCGGACGTCAATACGCGTGCTTTGACCGATCCAGGCGCGCGTTACGAAGGGCGTGAAGTGCGCGGTCTCACATTGCGTGGCAGTTTTCATGGCAGGACGGATCGCCCCGCGCGGTTTTCGCACTCGACGTCGAGGAAATACAAGAAGCACCTTGCCTCGTATCGCGACCGCGACTACTTGCTGACTGTCGAGCCAAACGACATCACCGCGCTGGAAGAGGTATTTGCCACCGCCGATCGCGAAGACGTGTTTATCGAAGCATTCTTTATGGAGCCGGTCATGGGTGAAGGCAACCCGGGCATGGCGATTGAGCCCGGATTCTACGCCCGCGCACGTGAATTAACGCGTGAGCACGGCACGATGCTCGTTGTCGATTCGATCCAGGCCGGCCTGCGCGCCCATGGCGTGTTGTCGATCGTAGACTACCCGGGCTTCACCGAAATCGCCGAGCCCGACATGGAATCCTATTCGAAGGCACTGAATGCCGGACAGTACCCGTTGTCCGCGCTGGCATTGTCGGAACGCGCAGCTGCGACTTATAAACAGGGGCTCTACGGCAACACCATGACGTCGAATCCGCGTGCACTCGATGTCGCCATTGCCGTTCTCGAGTCGTTTGATGATGACCTGCGCCAGAATATTCGCGACCGTGGCAAAGAGCTGCTCGACGGACTCGCAGAACTCGCAATCGAAACCGACGCTGGTGTCACGAGTGCGCAGGGAACCGGCCTGCTCGTCAGCTGCGCACTGGCCGAGCGCTACAAGACCTATGGCGCGAACAGCACCGAAGACTACCTGCGCCGACACGGACTCGGTGTGATTCACGGTGGCGCGCACTCACTGCGCTACACGCCGGTCTTCAATATCACCAGCAAGGAAGTCGACCTGATCGTGGCGCGGACAAAAGATGCGCTACTGAATGGTCCCACTGTCTAGTTGCTGCAGGCTTACCTCGAGCGGATTTCATTTGGCGACAAACCGGCGCCAACGCTGGAGGTACTTGATCGACTGCTGTCCTGCCACGTTTACGCCATTCCGTTTGAAAACCTGGACGTGCAGCTCGGCCGCAGGCTGACGACCAGCCCGGCGGAGGCCTACGACAAGATAGTCAACCGCAGCCGCGGCGGCTGGTGCTACGAACAGAACGGCCTGTTCGGCTGGGCCCTGGCCGAAATCGGTTTCGAAACCACCCGGGTCGCGGCCGCAGTCATGCGCGCCGACCGCGGCGAGATAGCGGAGGCCAACCACTTGTGCCTGCTGGTCAATCCATCCGACGCCGACCAGACATTCCTGGTCGACGTGGGCTTTGGTGGCAGCCTGGTTTCTCCGATTGCACTGCAGGAAGCCGCTTACGACCAGGCACCTTTCCAACTCGGCCTGCGTCGTAGCGGCAACGGTTACTGGCAATTCTGGGAAGACGCCGGCGATGGCGAGTTTAGCTTCGATTTCCGGCCGGTCGCGGCTGACGAGGACGTGTTGCAGGCGAAGTGCGAGTTCCTGCAGACACATCCTTCATCGGGGTTCGTGCAAAACCTTGTCGCGCAAACGCGCCTTCCCGATGCTCACATTACGCTCCGCGGCAAGGTATTCAGCCGCGCAACAACGGCTGGAATCGAGACCCGCATCATCGAGTCTGCAGAGGAACTCGTTGACACGCTAAGAGGGACCTTTGCTCTTGATGTCCCCGAAGTGGCCGACCTGTGGCCGCGCATTGAGGCGCGGCACGAAGAGGTCATGCGGGAAAAGGCCGTAGCCAATACTTATGAAATTCGTTCGCTCTCCAACACCGGCTCCGGCGACGACTGAACCTTGCGCTGGCCCTGGCGGTCGAGAACGAACACGTTACCCACGAGTACGAGCAAGGTACCTGCAGCAATGGACAGGCTCATGTGCAATCCCTCGAACAGGATCGACAGGACTAACGCAACAACCGGGAACATGACCATCGCGTAGCCCGCCTTGTGGGCGCCGATGCGGCCAAGCAGTGTCAGGTAGGCGCCGAATGCGACGATGGAGCCGAATATGGTCAGGTAAAACAGTGAGGTTACGTAGCCGACGGACCAGTCGAAAGCGAATTCGTGTCCAGCGAGCAATGACGACACTGCCGAGAACAACGCACCGTAGAGCATGCCCCAGGCGTTCGACTGCACAACAGGCAAGCCGGACTTTTGCGCGCCCTGGGACGCCATATTGCCGAAAGAGGCAGCCAGTGCGCCCAGGAACGCCAGCACCGAGCCGAAAAACACGCTGTCGGAGAACGACATGTGCTGCACCTGCGGCGCAAACAGCGTGATGATGCCGGCGATGCCCAGCACCGAGCCGATGACCGTTCGCCGCCCTGCCCGTACGCCGAAGAACAATCTCGCGTTGAGGATATTCATCCATACGATTGTCGAGAACATGATCGCGGTCAATGCCGACGTAATGTAGATCTGTGCGCGGTACGCGAGCACGTAGTTGAGCCCGAAGATGAAGATACCGAGCAGAATGAACCAGCCGTGGTCACGGAGGGAGAAGCGAAGGTTCAGGCCCTTGACCATGCTCCACGCAAACAACAGGCCCGAGGCGCCTGCGTACCGGTACACGATCGACACCTCGGGCTCCACAATGCCGAGCTGGAACTCGATCGCAAACCATGTCGAGCCCCAGATCAGCACGGTGATGATGTAGAGGACCAGGTTACTCACTTGCGGCCCCCGCAATCGAGATCACAAACGGCGTCATAAAACAGGTTCCGGTGCAGGTTCCGATAGTAGTGCACGCGCCTCGCAGGCATTGCAAGCGCTTTCAATGCATCGCGCCACTGCGGGACGCGTTTGCCGCGAAGACGGATGCTGAATGGATTGAGTCTGTTCATCACTATCTCCTCAGTTGGTGGGTGACGAGAGTTGACTATACGGACCAACTAGAGATATAACAGATACAATTTTCTCGAAATGTGACCTATACAGTTATGCTCTCCGTCGACAAACAAGATGACACCTACCTTTACCGCCAGGTAATCGATTTGATCAAGGAAAACATCGACTCAGGCACACTCCGTCCGGGCGACAGGCTGCCCTCGCTACGCAAGATGAGCCGGAGCGCAAACGTGAGTGTCCCAACCGTGCGCCAGGCCTACGTCGAACTCGAACGGCAGCGGCACATCGAGTCACGCCCGCAGTCCGGTTTCTATGTCCGCCACAGGGCAACAAACGCGATCGTCGAGCCCGCCCCCTCCTCCGCTGGGGCGCCTGTCTGCCTCAATTGCCGCCCGCTGATGGTGCGCGTGTATGAAGGCATAAATCACCCTGACCTGGTGCCCCTCGGCATTGCGAATCCCTGCATGGCAAAACCGGCCGCGAAAACGCTGCACCGGACGATGAAAAGGGTCATGGCGCGGGCCGAGGAGCGCAGCCTGGGCTACGCCTCGACGCTTGGTGAACCGACACTGAGGCGACAGATTGCTTACCACTACCTCGACGCGGCTGGCGTAAAGACTGAACCAGAACACATCGCCATCACGAATGGCGGCCAGGAGGCGCTGCTACTCGCCCTGCAGGCAGTCGCATCACCGGGCGACGTCATTGCCGTCGAGACGCCCACCTACCACGGCATGCTCGAACTGATCGACAGCCTCGGCATGCTGGCCGTCGAAATCGAGACCTGTCCCGAAGAAGGTGTCGAACTCGATGAGCTGCGCCGCACGCTCGAGAGCTACGCAGTCAAGGCCTGCATGTTCTCGACGACGCTGTCGAACCCGCTGGGCGTCACGATGCCCGAGGCCAATCGCCGCGAACTTGTACAGTTGCTCGAGGAATTCGACACCGTCCTCATCGAGGACGACGTCTACGGAGACCTGCGATTCGACGGCCAACGGCCAGTGCCCGCACAGTTCCTGTGCAATAGTGCACGCATCATTACCTGTGGCTCGTTCTCCAAGACGGCCGCGCCAGGTTATCGCATCGGCTGGGTCCTGACGTCGGACTTTATTGACGAGATCATGCGCCTGAAGCGTGCATATTCCTGCTCTTCCGGGCTGCTGCAGCAACTCACGCTTGCCGACTTCCTCGCCTCGGGGAATTACACGCGCCACCTCAAGACCTTGCGGCCAGTGCTGCGGCGTAATGCAGAACGCATGAGCGCAATGATTGCCGATCACTTTCCGGCGGAAACTCGCACGTCGAAGCCGGTCGGCGGATCCGTGCTGTGGCTGGAGCTGCCTGGAAACGTCGATGCAGAGCAGCTTTTTGACGACGCCGTCGAGGCCGGCATCAGCATCGCCCCGGGCAACATATTCTCGCCGGCAGACCGCTACAGGAACTTCATCCGTCTGAGCTATGGGCACCCCTGGTCGGAAACCACCGAGAATGCCGTGAAGTGGCTGGGTGAGCGCGTATCTGAATTGGGCGCAGCGGCATGATGCGGATGAAAATCAGTTTCAAAAACAAACGTTTGCTTGTCATATCTTCTGCGGCTTGTTGACTTGCGCGGTACGCCGGGCGTCTAATAACCGCTATAACTCTAATAGGGGGAGAATCATGGAAACTTGCCGTTCGCGCCGTTCCCTGGCGCTTGCAATTGTTGCGGCTACCGCCGCCTTGCCACTGACCAGTGCCCTTGCACAGGATAGCAGCCGGGCACTCGAAGAGATCGTCGTCACTGCCGCCTATCGCGAGCAGGGATTGCAGGACGTCCCCGTGTCCATTTCCGCCGTTACCGGCGACACGATGGTCCAGACCGCCATTCAGAAGGCTGAGGACATCCAGTTCCTCGTACCGAACTTCACGTTGACGGAAACCGGCATTGGCACGAATGCTTTCATTCGCGGCATCGGCTCCGGCATCAACCAGGCCTTCGAGCAGTCGGTGGGCACCTACATCGACGGTGTGTACTACGGTCGCGCCCAGCAGTGGCGTTCGCCGTTCCTCGACATCGAACGCGTCGAGGTCCTGCGTGGCCCGCAATCCATCCTGTTCGGCAAGAACTCTGTCGCCGGCGCGTTGAATATTTCCACGGCGCGTCCGACCGATGAATTCGAAGGGCGTTTCGGGGCCTCGTGGGAATTCGAGGATGATGAGTCGATCCTGGAAGGCGTCGTCTCCGGCCCGATTACGGAACGCGTTCGCTACCGCGTCGCGGCGAGGCATCGTGAACTCAAGGGCTATATGTACAACGCGACGCTCAACGAAGAGGAGCCAAATCGCGAAGACTGGACGGTTCGCGCCACACTCGACTTCGACATTTCTGACAACCTCGAGGCATCGCTCAAGGCTGAGGTTAGCGAGTTCGATGTCAACGGGCGTCATATCGAAATCGTCAACGAGCAACCGGCCGCTGGCGGTCCGTTCGCGGGTCTCCAGTACAACCAGATCCTGCAGACGCTGCAGGGAATTCGCTTCCTGATCTCGCCTCCCGGCTCCGTGCCACCGCCCGACCCGACACTGGGCAACGTGGTCCAGGACGAGGTGCGGACCTCGAACGGCGATTTCAGTAACAACGATTCGGAATCGCTGGTGCTCACGCTTGACTGGGCTATTGGCGATTACGACCTGGAGTCGATCACGGCCTACTCCAATTTCGAGTACGACGAATTCTGTGATTGCGACTTCACGGGCGCCGACGTTTTCGGTGCTGCGCTGCAGGAGTCCTTTGAGCAGATCAGCCAGGAAATCCGCCTGAGCTCTCCGGTTGGCGGCACGTTCGACTACATCGCCGGCATCTACTACCAGACGAGCGAACACGAGTTCGCGGACCAGATCATCGTTTCGCCGACGTCGCTGTTGATCACGGCTATCAACCTGCAGTCCGGGACGCCTGGCGATCCCACTGATGGCTCGGGCCCGGCCGTTGCAAATACAATGGCTTCGCGGCTTGCTGGTGTCGACAACGACGTGTTGTCCGCGTTTGCACAGTTCAACTGGCACGTCAGCGAGTCGTTCACACTGCAACTCGGTGGTCGCGTAACCCAGGACGACCGCGACGGCTTCCGCGAGCTCTCTATTGTGAGCGGAGACTTCAGCCCATTGCCTGCTGCACAAATCTCGGCGCCACTGGTCTACGGTTCGCTGTTTGGCATCACGTCTACAAACCTGATTGCGCTCAGCCAGTCCGGTGTCCCGCCGCTCGCGGATCCTGCCAATGCGCTGCTGTATGGCGTAAACCCGAGCGTAGGCATTTGCACGAGCGTTGACCCCGACAACTGCGTGGGCGCCCTCGGCGTGCTGCCGGTTGAGGGCTCTCGTGACGTCACCAAGTTCTCGCCCGAGGTGAAGCTGGTGTGGAACGGCAATGACGACATGCTCTGGTACCTGAGCTGGTCGGAAGGCTTCAAGTCCGGCAGCTTCGACTTCCGTGCCAACAACAAGAATTTCTACCCAACGATGGGCGATTCGTTCGAGTTCGATGACGAAGAAGCAATGAATGTCGAATTCGGCGGCAAGTTCACGCTGGCTGACGGTGCGCTGGAATTGAATGTCGCGGCCTACTACACCGAGTACGATGACCTGCAAATCTCGATCTTTGACGGCATCCTCGGCTTCAACGTGGGCAACGCCGCAAGTGCAGAAATCCAGGGCCTCGAAATGGATATACGCTGGGCCGCAACCGATCACCTGACGATCTCGGGTGGTATGGCCTACACCGACTTCGAATTCACCGATTTCGAGAACGGCCAGTGCTACTTCGGCGCGACGCCGGATACCGACCTGAATGGCGACGGCGTACCGGAACTGTGTTCGTACACCGGCAATTCGAACCAGATGGTGTCTGATTTCCAGGCAAACGTATCGTTCGATATTCGCGTCCCTGTCAGCAACAATCTCGAAGTCGGCGCGCTGTTCGACGTGTTCTACACGGACGACTACGACGCCTCGGCAACGTTTGATCCGGCGCTGGTACAGGACAGCTATACGATGCTAAATGCCCGTATCAGCGTTGGCGCACAGTCTGGCCGCTGGGAAATTGCGGCACTGGCGAAGAACCTGACCGACGAGAAGTTCCTGACTTTCGGCGGTGACACACCGCTGTCAGGCAGCACCTTCGGCGCAAAGTCCAACTACGCGTTCTTCAACCGGGGGCAAACGATCAGCCTGCAGGGTACCGTAAGGTTCTGAGGCTGAAAGCGGACTGAATACGTACGGCGATGGAGCAGCTGCTCCTGATGGCGCCCATCGCCGTACCGGTCTTCTTCTGGGCTATCTACCACTACCACAAGGACCGGCACCTGCCGGAGCCCGTTGGGCTCCTCGCCCTGACATTCCTGCTGGGCATCCTCGCGGTTTACCTGTCGTCACTGATGTATGCCGGTCTCGACCTTGCGGGCTTGCGATTCGACGCGGGCTACCTGGCTGAAACCAATTCCCTTGCATTACTCGCTTACTCAATGCTCGCAATCGGGCCGATCGAGGAACTGGCCAAAATGCTGCCGTTCCTCGTGGTCGTATTACGCTTCAGGGATTTTGATGAGCCCATGGACGGCATCATCTACGCATCGTTCATCGGACTCGGTTACGCGGCACTCGAGAACTGGCAGTACCGTGATTACCTGACGATGACAGAAGCGCTGGCGAGGGGGTTTGCCAGCCCTGTTATTCACATGCTGTTTGCATCTATCTGGGGGCACTGGATTGCCCAGGCGCACCTGGCGGGGCGATCGCTCCTGCTGCCAACGCTGGTCAGCTTCGTGGTGGCTGCCCTGCTGCACGGTATCTATGACTTCCTCGTCATCCTGAATCCACGCTACGCGCTGCCGGTGGCGGCGCTGGGCATCCTGTACATCTGGTGGTGGCGGCTACGCGTGTTGCGCGCCTTGCACCGGGATGCGTCTCAGGAGCGGCGGTTGTAAGGATCGCTGGCGCGCGGATCTTCCAGGGCCGGCTCTTCGAGCGTCAGCTCCAGCTCATCCGGGTCGTCCATCAGTTCGCTGCAGCGTCTCTGAATGAGTTCGAGCTTCAGCGACACGCTGGATTGTGACAGCGGCGCGTCCATGTCATTTTTGTCCATTTCGCAGGTGTCCTGGTCGACTGTCGCCGAATTGCGACAGCCACATGTGTTTGAAGTATAAGTTCGTTACGCGCAAAACACCAAAAAAATATGCTTTTCAAGTACTTATGTAAAATTACTGCTGTGGATTCTGGCTCAGGACGGCCATCAGCATCGCGATCCCCTCGATAAAGTTGCCCAGACGAATGTTTTCATTGGGACTGTGCTGGTTGTTATCAATATTGACCGTGGGCACGGTCGCAGCAGGAATGCCCAGGGTCTCGACGATTGGCGCTATCGGGATTGAGCCTCCCATCGTGCGTATCAGGACCGGTTCCTCACCGTAGAGATGCCGCAACCCTGCCCTGGCCATCCGGCCGGCTGGTGAATCGAAATCGGAGCGAAACGCGCCATAGCTCACCTCGTGGGTCATCTTTACCAACTTCGCGTGGGTCGCGCGCTGTTCATCCGTAGGCTCGGTGTCGATAATGTGAAAGCCCATGCCGGCAATCTGCTCGCGCAGGAGGCCGATCAGCCGCTCCGGGTCGGACTCCTTGACCAGGCGAATGTCGATCTCTGCCGTCGCTTTCGGCGGGATGATGGTTCGCGATTCATCCCCAACCCAGGCTGCGCGAATGCCACGCACGTTCAGTGACGGGTATTGCAGTGCTTCCTGCAGGCTGGGCGCGACGCCGTCAGGTCGCGCAACGCCCGCCGCAGCGAGGATAGCGGCCTCGTCGTCGGGCACTGCTTCAAGCAACTGCCGCTCCGAATCACTGATCGAAATGCCGTCGTAGAAACCTGGCACCGTCACGCGCCCCTCGGAATCCTTGAGTGAGGCCAGGATCCTGGCCAGGTCGAATACCGGGTTGGGCAGGAAATTGCCGTAGTGGCCGCTGTGCTGGGCGACCCTCGGCCCGTAGGTTTCGAGCGTCACTGTGGCAATGCCGCGCGCGCCGAAGCTCACCGTCGGCTTGTTGGATGCGTGTGGCGGGCCGTCAAAAATCAGCAGGAAGTCGGCAGCCAGCAACTCCTGCTCCCGCTCTATAGCGGCCGCAAGGTGCGGCGAGCCCAGTTCTTCTTCGGTGTCGATGATGACCTTGAGGTTGTAGGCGGGCGTGAAGCCCAGTTCATCAAGCAGCGATACCGCCATCATAAACTGCGTCATCGGGCCTTTTGAGTCGGATGCGGAACGTGCAAATACTCGCCAGTCCGGGTCGAACCGTTCGTCGAGCACATCCCACGCAAGCGGGCGCCACTGCCCGAGCTCGTCTTTTTGCTTCAAAACGGGTGTAAATGGGTCCTCCTGCTGCCAGGCAGCCGAATCTACCGGCTGGCCATCAGCCTGCAGGTAGACAAGGACCGTATGTTCGGCCGCGGGCTGCAGCCGTTGCAGGAATAGTGCCGGGCTGCCATCGGTCGCCACCTGCCGTGTTTCGAAACCACGGGACTGGAATTCCTGCTCCATCCAGGCGACAAGCTTTTTGATGTCCTCTGTATGGGCCGCATCGTTGGGTAACCCGAGAAACTCGCGAAACAGTGAGATCGCCCCGATGCGATGGCCTTCGACGGCGCCGCGAATGTCGTCTCGTGACTGGCCCTGTGCCAGGGCCGTGTCACCTGTCGTGAGCAGCCAGCTGGCAGCCCAGATCGCTAACTTTGTCTTCATGCCGCTACTTTACCTGCCCACAAGAAAAAGGGCTGCCTCTTTCGGGGCAGCCCTTTTGACTTCTGCACCTGTGCGAAGGTGCTTTTCTTCAGGGTTTCAGCCTTTCGACTGTACCCAGTACGATTACCGTCGCGGCGCCGGCGAGGAACAGGCCATTCAGGCCACCGAGGGCCGTGGAAATGTAGCCGCCAACGGCCCAGATGTCGCCAAGTGCACTGTGAGCAATGCTCAATGCGACAGCCGCTACCAGGAACCGATTCCGGTCGTCCGCAGCGATGAAATATCCGCCTGCGATACCCAGGACCGCGACGATTGCAGCGCTGGACGGAATTGATACGAATGCCGCCACGATGGCGAATATCACGCCAACGAGTTTGACGATTTTATCTACACCCATGATGAATCCCCTTTGCTTCTTCTTGTAGTAGTTGTGCAAGCTGCGTGTTTCTTATTATTGCAGCACCGCTTGCCGCGGTCGCGGACAGTCTAGCAGTTATCGGGAAAATTTGTTTCTACTTTATTATCAGTAGATTACGACATTATTGCAGAATCCAGATTAACGATTTTCGACCCAATTTTGATCAAAAATTGAGCAATTGCCTAAAACCTGACGAGGGCCGATCCCCACGTAAATCCGGCCCCGAAAGCCTCGAATAGCAGCAATTGGCCACGCTTGATCCGGCCGTCGCGGACCGCTGTATCGAGCGCGAGGGGGATGGATGCGCTCGAGGTATTGGCATGTTCATCCACTGTGACGACTACGCGCTCCATCGGCAGGTCCACTTTCTTCGCCGCCGCCAGGATAATGCGCATATTGGCCTGATGTGGCACAAGCCAGTCGAGTTCTTGCTTGTCTATGCCATTGCCGGCGAGCGTTTCGCGGGCCATATCGCCCAGCGTGCCGACGGCCTTGCGAAATACGGCGTTGCCCTGCATCTGGATGTGCGCCTTTTCTGCCTTGAGCATGTCATATCCATTCGAAATGCCGTACGGGACCTCCAGGAGGTCCTCATAGGCACCATCAGCGTGGATATGCGTCGAGATAAGCCCTGGCTCGTCGGAAGCCTGCAGCACAACAGCACCTGCGCCATCGCCGAACAGCACGGCCGTGCTGCGGTCTTCCCAGTTCACGATGCGCGACAGTGTCTCGCTGCCAATCACGAGCGCGTTTTTGGCGCCGCCGGTAACGATCATGCGATTCGCGACATCCATCGCGTATACGAAGCCCGAGCATACCGCCTGAATATCGAAAGCCGGAATATTGTGAATCCCCAGCCGGCGCTGGACGATGCATGCGGTACTCGGGAATACCTTGTCCGGCGTCGTCGTGCCAATGACGATCAGGTCGATATCCGATACATCGATGCCGGCCATGTCTATGGCGTTCGTGGCCGCCTCGAGCGCCATATCGGAGCAGGTCTCTCCCTCCCCCGCGATGTGGCGCCGGCGAATGCCGGTGCGCTCGCGAATCCACTCGTCCGACGTGTCCATCGTCTTTTCGAGATCAGCGTTGGTAACAACTTTTGCAGGCAAATAGCTGCCTGTGCCGGCAATTCTTGAATAGGTCATAGGAGGGTCCTAGCTGTCCTGACGCAGGAATTCGGCGATTTCACGTAGCGTCGGGTAGTCGAAGATATCACTAATATCCAGCTTGCCGGGATATCGTTCGTCGACAGCCAGGGCAATCTCTGTGAGGGTCAACGAACTGATGCCGACCTCAAACAGGTTGTCGTCGGGTTTGATCGTGTATTCCTTCGAAAACTCGCGGCAGATCAGCTCGAGCTCGGCGACCAGCGGATCGTCGTCGACATCCTCGATCGAGACCTCTGGCGCCAGCTTCGCGAGCACTTCATCGTATTCGCCATCCAGGTAGGCGTCGAGCAACGCAGCCCGCTGTACCTTGCCGCTGGTGGTCTTCGGCACCTTGCGAACCGGAATGACGTGATCGACCTCCAGCCCGGTGTGCTCGCCAATCCGTGCGGTGACCTTCCTCGCCAGGATCTTGAAGGTGTCCAGATCGCGCCGGAACAACGCAAATACCAGCAGTTCCTCGGTCTGGCTCTCGTGCGTCCGGGTGCCTGCAACAACGACTTTGCCGAGATCGAGGCCCTCGACTTCGGCGGCTATCTCCTCGATGTCGTGCGGGTAATAGTTCTGGCCATTGACGATGATGATGTCTTTCGAGCGGCCGGTGATGACGAGCTCCCCGTCGACCATAACGCCGACATCACCGGTCCGCAGCCAGCCGTCCGCCGTGAACACCGTTGCCGTCGTTTCCGGGTCGCCGTAGATGCGTTCAGTCACACTACCGCCTTTGAGCTGGATGTTGCCGACCTTGCCATCTGCAAGCACGACGTCGGCATCGTCCGCGATGCGGATTTCCACATCGCGAATGGCGCTGCCGACCTTGACGAAGCTCACAGCATCCTCGTCATCGAGATCCGCTGCCTGGTATGGCTCACCGACACGCAACGAGTGCCGGTGGACGACGATGCGCGAGAACTCCGCGCCGACTGTCGGCATCGATACGCCGACTGTCGCCTCCGCGAGGCCATAGACCGGGAACATGGCAGTGCGTTTGAGGCCGTAAGGCGCCAGCGCCTCGAGAAATTCCTCGCACAGCGAGTAGGAAATCGGCTCCGCGCCGTTGAGGATCAGCTTCACGCAGGAAAGATCCGCTTCCGGCAGCCCCTTGCGCTCGAACAGCTTGAGGAAATGCTTGTAGCCGAAGTTCGGCGAACACAACTGGGTAGCGCGCATTTCGTTCGCCTTGATCATCCACAGTAATGGTCGGCGAACAAACACGTTCGTGTCCATGACAGCGTGCGTAATACCCGCCGCCAGCACGCTCAGGTGATAGCCGATCAGCCCCATGTCGTGCGTCAGCGGCATCCAGCTCAGACTGATATCGTCATCGGTCCAGTCCAGCCCTTCAACGATGGCGCGAATGTTCGTGCACAGGTTGCGATGCGTCAGGCAAACACCTTTCGGATCGCTGGTCGAGCCTGACGAATACTGGATAAAGGCAAGGTCGTCGGGCGACGCAGCAAAAACCTCGCCATTTTCGCCGGGCACGACGTCACTGATCAGCGAGGTTCGGCTTTCGAGGATTTCGACGACCTCGCCGAGTTGCTGGGACCTGGCGAAGTCGAGCAATCGCTCGAGCAGGTCCGACTCGGTGAACAGGGTTGCCCGGTCCAGCTGACGCAGGATGCGGAACAGCTTGTGACGGTGTTCGTCGCTGATGCCTACCGCAACAGGCACCGGCACGATGCCCCCCAGGATGGCGGCCCAGAACGCGACGACGAAGCTCTCGTTCGACTTGCTGAAAATGACGAGTTCGTCACCCTGCTGCATGCCACGCGCCTGCAATGAGCCGAGCAAAGCGAGCGCCCTCTCCCACAGCTCACCGAAGGAGACGATGCTTTCGTCTTCCTCACCATCGATGAAGCGAATGTGGCGATCCCTCGCCCTGACGTCGGAAAGCAGGTCTGTCAGCGTGTCGTAGAGTTGCATAGCGTGCCGGCTGGTGAAGCAGGCGCAATATTACATTGACCGGCGCAGATTCGATACTGCAAACTCGCCGCAGCACCTTGCTGCAACTGTCATGAGTAACGACAAGTCAAGAAACTTCCAGTCGGTCGAATCCCGGCGCAATCCCCGTTCGGACCGGCGCATGACGCCGCTGCGCCGCTTCTACTATTTCATCGGCATGCCGATCCTGCGGGCGTTCACGCGCCTCCTGACCAGCACCTACCGCGTCCAGGAGGTGTTTGGCGAAGAGCACATGGAGCCCTATTTCGACGGCAAGTCGGTCTGCGCCCCGGCCTACTGGCACCAGCACCATGTACTTTGCTCGGGACAGGTACGCGAATGGATCAAGCGCGGCTTCAAGGCGTGCTTCCTGATCTCCGGTTCGGTCGACGGCGAAGTTCCCGAGCGTATTGCACGCGCATATGGCGCCGAGGTCATTCGCGGCTCAGCCAACCAGAGTGGCGCGCTGGCGCTGCGTGACCAGCACGCGATGATGAAGAAGGGCTATTCAATCGTTACGACACCGGACGGTCCGCAGGGGCCGCAGCACGAACTCAAGACAGGTGTGATGGTTATGGCCCGCGTCGGCGGCGTACCTGTTATCCCGGTATCCTGTGCCGCAGATCGTGCCTGGTACCTCGATCGCTGGGACCACTTCATGATTCCCAAGCCATTCGCGCGAGTGGTCATTGGTGTTGGCGAACCTTACGAAGTACCGCGCGAAACACGCCTCGATGAAATCGAGCCACATCGACTGAACGTTCAGGAGCGCGTCAGGTCTCTCATGAAAGAATGTGAGGACAGGCTCAACGCCGGCTGAGGACTCGCTGTGAAACTGCGACACTGGACAACACTTCTGCTCGCTTTGTGGGCTGCGCCGCTATGGGCGGACGCTGCGTTAACGCCCCACACTGCGTCCTACAAGGTAAAAATCAGCGTCCTCAGCGGACAGCTCGATACAGAGCTCAAACGGACCGCGACGGGCTACCAGGCCACCCACATCATCCAGCCTACAGGCATGTCACGCATGTTCGCCCGCGGCACGATCAAAGAGACGTCGACGTTTGACACTGCCCCGTCGGGCGTGAAACCGCGCGAGTATTCCTCGCAAGACTCGCTGTCGCGCGACAAGGAGAATGTCCGCGTTTTATTCAATTGGAACACGGGCGAAGCTCGCGGCACTTTGAACGACGAAGAGATCGTATCGGTCATCGACGGCCTCGCGCATGATCGCGTCTCGATCCAGTACGAAGTCATGCTGGACCTGCTCAACAACCATGCCAGCGACAAGTACACGATGTTCGAGATCGACCGTCTGCGGCCCGTCAATATCGAGATTGTCGGTGAAAAGAATGTGGACGTGCCCGCCGGCAAATTCCACGTGGTTGGCATTTCACACCAGGCCGAAGGCTCGAAACGCGTCACGACCTTGTGGTGCGCGAAAGAGCTGGACTATCTGCCCGTGATCATCGAGCAGCACCGCAAGGGCAAGCTCAAGGTACGGGCCACGCTGACCTCGTACCACCCGACAGCGGCAAACTGATTCGTCAGGTAAGTGTGATGGCGAGCTGCAGGACCAGGAACATGGTCGCTGTCACGATTGCACTCAGCATCAGGCAGGCCACCCAGCGGATAACGTAGCCGCCGTACGCATAGCCGAGGAATACCGGCGCGGCTGGCAGCAACGCCACAAACGTCAGCGGGTATACAACGGCAGCGACCCGGGGAAACCGGTAGGCCCAGCTTCTCAACTCGGGCCGTGCACGCACAGCGGCGCCGATATCTGCAATTTCTCCGATCTTCCGGCTGGCATGTGCGTGTGCCTCGATGCGGCTGGCGCCATCGTGCAGGGCTTCTTCGACGAGGTCGTCGTAATGGTCGGACAGTTCACTGACGGTACGGCGAACGTGGCGCGGTGCGATACCGCAGCGAATCAACTCCTTGCGCAAACCGTCGAGATCAAGCATGGATCGGGGCCTCCAGTGCCGTGCTGATGCCTCCCTGGATCCGCTGCCAGTCACTGTGCAGCTTCTGCAGCCGCTGCCGTCCCTTGCCGGTCAGGGAATAATAGACCCGCGTGCGGCCAGCGACAGCCTTGCGACGTGATTTCAAAGAGCCGTTGCGCTCCAGGGAATGCAATACCGGGTAGATAACACCCTCGCCCAACGAGATCGCCTCGCCCGTCGCCTTGCGAATCGAACGCACGAGTTCATAGCCGTACATCTCGGATTGATCGAGCAGGCGCAGCAGCAGGAGCTCTGGTACGCCACTCATGAAGGGAGGGTTGCTTTGCGCCATCGAAGTGCCCTTCTGCTGTTTAGCGTTTCGAATATACCTTGAACCGCAAGGTATATCAAGAGTTACTTTGTGGTTCTAGGTATGTAGACTATACCTTGCGATTCAAGGTATCTAAACGGTGCGGGAACCAGAAAGAGGAAGTGATCATGTTTGCCAATTTCGCCACCGCGATTAGCACCAGCACTGCCGTCACCCTGGCATTGTTCTACCTGATGAACCTGCTGGTTTCGATACAGCCACAGGCGCTCGTTGAGCCGCGCGAGCGCATGGATCTTAAATGGGTACGGGTTGCCGATCCGGAACCACCCCCCAGGACGATCGATGACATACCGAAACGCGAGACATTCGAACCACCGCAAACACCGACAACGCCGTCGGGCGATCCCGGTGAACGAATCACGGTTAGCAAACCGAAAGTGACCGCGACGCCGATCGATGACTTTAGCGGCACCGGCCTCCAGATGCAGGACGGACCGCTGGTTGCAGTGGTTCGTGTCTCGCCGACATACCCTGCCCGCGCACAGCAGGCAGGCCTCGAAGGATGGGTGCTCGTGAAATTCGATGTTCTCGCGAATGGCACGGTTTCCAACGTCACGATTGTCGAGTCCAGCCACAGCATGTTTGAGAAAGCTGCACGCAGGGCCGCCGAGCGGTTCCGGTACAAGGCGAAAGTCGTGGACGGAGTGCCGGTCGGCACAACAGGCATGCAAAACCTGTTCACGTTCCGCATGGAGCACTAGCGCGATTTCCGGGCGGCGGTCGTTGGAACGCCTTTCCTTCCCGCCGGGCCGCCTGATTGGCCGCCGCCCTTTTCCCAGGGTTCTAGCTGCGATCGAATACCTGGCGGACATTCAGCGTCGTCTCGCCATCGTCGACGATACGGACGGTTCGTATCATCGTGTCGGCAGAATCGAGGCGATAAGTTTCGAACAGCATGTCGCCCTCCTTGTCACGCGTCTCGATGGCATAAGCGCCATCTTCCCAGCCTGACACTCGATCGGCCGCGATCGGCCCGACGTTGACCGTTCGTTGTTCCCCGAATCGATATTCCTCAACCACGGCGCGGTCAAAGCTGACGAACAGGCCGTGCTCTGTCTGCGTCAATTTAAGCGACTCACCGGACTCGAGAAACACATGCACCTGGGAATCATCGGACGTGCGGCGCGAGCGGTTCTGGCTACCCTTCGGAATCAGGCTTTCGCCGGCGCCGGCGGCACGGCGCTCCGCGTCTGCAATGCGCTCGTTCGTGTTGAGACTGTCTTCGCGCAATGTCCACAGACCGGTCAGGTCGACGCCGGCGGGCACGGCAGCGCTCTTGGGCGGCAAGGGATCAGGCGCCGCACATGCCGCGACCACGAGGAAAGTGGCCAGTACGCCCGGTATGCATCCACGACACCTCATAATGTCTCCTGTCAGTGAACGACTTCCCGCAGACGACGCGAGAAATGGTTCTTCTCCTCCACGAACACCTCGTCGAGCCCGAGCCAGTCTTTCAGTGCATGCAGCTCGACGTTCAGGCCATCGCAACAATGATCGATATCGATACTATCTTCTTCGTGGGCATTCAACACCAGCAGTCTTCCGGTCTTGCGGTCCGCCTTGAGATCGACTCGCCCCGCGATCTTATCGCCTGAGCGGAATGGGAGCACGTAATACCCCCAGCGCCGTTTTGCCGCGGGAACGTATATCTCGATGCGGTAGTGAAAATCGAACAGACGCTCGGCACGGGGGCGGAACCAGACGACAGGATCAAACGGAGACAAGAGAGAAACTCCGTCGATTGCACGCGGCAAACGTGCCCCTGATGCAAGGTAGGCGTCCTGCCCCCAACCGTCGACCTCTATCGGGTTCAGCGTGCCTTCGTCGACGAGGTCCTGGACGAGCGGCGCGGCAACACGCGGCGACATGCGGTAGTAGTCCGCAAGGTCGTGCATGGTTGCAACACCGAGCGCGCGGGCAGCCATTCGCAACAGCTCTCGCTGCGCGTCACTGACCGTCAATGTCGTCTCGAGGTGCTCACGCGGCAAGACGCGCTCGGGCAAGTCGTATACGCGCTGAAAGTTCGGCAACCGATCGGCGACGACCAGGTCCCCACGGGAAAAATGGTATTCGAGCGCCCGGCGCGGCATGGATCGGTGCCAGTCACCGGGATTGCGCTTCGGTCCCGGCGCCGGTGGCAGATCATGCGCCGTCAGTGCACCGTTTTCGGCGACCTGCCTGAGCACTGCGTCCAGGTATGCCTGGCGGCCACGGAGTTTGCGCAACGGGTTGTTCTTGTGCATCTCGTAGGACTTGCGCCGGTATTCGAGCAAAGGCCAGCTGGCGGCCGGGACGATTGATGCCTCGTGCGCCCACTGCTCTGTGTACTCACCCTTGCCATAGACAAATCGCTCGAAACGATTGCGGTCATATGCGCCGAGTCGCGACCACAGTACGAGCAACTGGGCCGGCATCAGCACATTGACATAGTCGAGCTGCAACAGGCCCAGCGTATCGATCACGCGGCGAAAGTGGCGAACATCGGGATTTCCGGCAGGCCGGCCACGATCAAAACCCTGTGCCGCCAGCGCAACCCGGCATGCCTCATCACGGGACAAGCGAACTCGTCTCACCAGGAACCAAACTCCTGCAAATGCCGACGTGGTGTGACACAGATCACGTTTTGCACTGTGAATTGTGCCCGGCCGGGCAATTCCGTGAATGACCGCACCCTATAAAGACTGGTTTTGACGCACATTGTGGTCCGCTTGAACCATATTCAATTGACGAGGACAGACATGCAGCTTTTTAACATCATTTTCGAACGCCTGCCGATGGTGTGGTTCCTTCTTGGGCTGCTTTTCAATTCGTTAGCACTTTATCTCGGTCTCGACAGCCCATTGTTCTTTGTATACCTGATCGCAGGCTGGGGTTGCTGTGCCTATGGGCTGGCGATCTTCGTCCTGCAAAAACTCGCGCGGCCGAAACAGTCACAGGCAACAAAGCTGTCGCCGAATTTCATTTCGGCTGGCGACA
>JARRLQ010000025.1:0-27802 GCA_037386905.1 Woeseiaceae bacterium | reverse complement strand
TCGAGATTGCGATCCTCTGCCGTAATAACCTGCTCCCAGTCCCACTGGTCGACATAGCTGCTGTGATCGTGATCCAGAAAGTAGTCTTTGCGCACCGCACGCATATCCGTGTTGATGCCCTCGTGCAGGTCGCATTCGAACTGCTTTAATGCCCAGCGCTTCCACTTGGTCGCTGCCTGCACGATAGAGGCCCGTACCGGCTCGTCGAGGCCGAGACCACAGTTGAACTCGACGGGCGTGCGCGATCCGTCACGGTCGAGCATGTCATTCATGCCCGATGCGGCGTCCACGATCAGTGGGACCTGCACGAGCATCAGGTTGAGCTCTTCGGCCAGGCCTTTCTCGATGTATGCCTTGACGTCGTAAATGGCCTTTTGCGTTTCCTTGCGGCCAAGCAGGGACTCGTAATTCTCCGGCAGTATTCTTGCGACTTCTTCGTAAGTGCTAATGCCGGGACCCGCAAGATCTTTAACCTTATCCAACATGATTCAGCCTCCGCTCAGGGGTGGGACGAAGTCCCGAAAGAGATGGCCCGATTACATGCCTCGCAACACGAAATTACTATCGTGGAAACTAGCAGTGGCCCCGCGAGACCACAGCAGACCTACCGAGGTCCTCCGGCTTCGCGGAGATCTACGGCCATGAAGGATTGTTCCTTGCGTTTCTCGGGGACGACTACGCTACGCGCTAGTGAGTCCCTGCCCAGTGGCAGCATCGCTGGCGTCCTGGCCACATCCGTAACCAGGTTGTCCTCGGCGCCTGAAGGTGGCACCAGCAGCAAGACAAAGGCCTCGGCCAGGAGCAATATCCGCAATAGCTTATTCATCATGCAGCGCCAGATCCATGCTTGCTGTCCGAACCACCCTACTGCCCCGGACCCCCATCAGCAAATCTTCAGGACTCCGTCAGGAAACTATGCTTGTGGTCAGGCAGACTTGATGCTGTCGAAAAAAGTTGCCGGGCCTGATCTATGACCACACCTGCAGTATCGATTTTCATGTTCATCGCAGCTGCCCTGCTCGGCGCGCTGGGACAATACCTCTACAAGTCCGGCGCCGATGCCGCAAGCGGAACAGTCACGAGCTACGTCGCCAATCCGCGCCTGCTCGGTGGTGTCATCTGTTACATCGCCGTTATGACCCTGTTCGTCGCTGCATTCCGAAAAGGTGGCGCCCTGACTGTGTTGTACCCGATCTATGCGACGACCTTTATCTGGGCGTCTGTCATTGCGCTGTTCGCTTACGGCACACCGATCAAAGCCGTCAACGTGGGTGGCATGGCGTTGCTCGTCGCGGGCATGTACCTGATGGGGAAGTAACACGATGACGTACGAAGCCGCATTGCAGAGCGACATTTTCCTGACCTACATCAAGATCATCGGCGGCCTGCTTCTCGTAGCGGGTGTCTTGATCGGCATTCTGAAAGCCCTCGGCAAAAACGTCAGTGGCGTGTGGAACACCTACCGTGGCTGGCTGATCATGGTGCCTATCGTGATCGGCACAATTTTCCTCGGTCGTGCTGCGTTTATCGCAGGTGTTGCCCTGCTCGCCATTTTCGGTTTCAAGGAATTTGCGCGTGCGACAGGGCTCTACGAAGACTGGTGGCAAACCGGTCTCGTCTACCTCGGCATCGTAATGCTGGCCGTTGCATCCTACGTTCCCGATCCTCGCCTCGATTTCGACGGCTGGTTCGGCTTCTTCATCACCTTGCCCGCATACGTGATCGGCGCCATCCTGCTGGTACCGATATTCCGGAACCAGAGCCACGGGCAGTTGCAACGCGTTGCCCTGGCAATTGTTGGTTTCATGTATTTCGGCTGGATGTTCAGCCACCTCGGATTCCTGGCGAATGCCAACCACGCGTATGGCTACATTCTCTACCTTGTGTTCGCCGTCGAAATTAACGATGTCGCGGCGTTCACCTGCGGCAAGATTTTCGGCAAACACAAGCTGCGTGAGAACATCAGCCCGAACAAGACGATCGAAGGATCGATTGGCGCAATCGTAGTGTCCCTCGCACTCCCCTGGATGCTGTGGTTTTCATTCCCGCATTTCGAATGGTGGGATCTGGTCATTACCGGACTTGTTGTCGGCGTGGGGGGGCAGCTCGGGGACCTGTTCATCAGCTACATCAAGCGCGATATTGGCATCAAGGACATGGGCGTTGTCATCAAGGGGCACGGTGGCATCCTCGACCGCGTCGACAGCATGATCTTCGTTGCGCCGATCTTCTTTCACGCGGTTCGCTGGATCCATGGTATCCGCGAGGTACCACTGTCATGACCGAGTGGGAATACAATCCACCACCCGACATCGACGAGACGCTGTCGGAACACCTGCGCAACTTCCCGCGGCAGCCGTACATGTTCATGTATGCAATTCGCTCACTCGTTGCACTATTGTTGCGTGGCTGGATGCGCGTCTACCACCGCATGCGTATTGATGGCCGTGAAAACCTCCCGAAGTCCGGTTCGTTCATCATTGTCTGCAACCATACAAGCCACCTCGACACACTCAGCCTGCTGTGTTCTGTTCCGTTGCGCCAGATTCACCGCACATTCCCGGCAGCCGCGGCCGACTACTTCTTTTCGAGCCTGCCTCGTAGCGCAGTCTCCGCAATCCTGATCAACGCGTTGCCGTTTGACCGGCAGGTCCACGGCGCCGAGAGCCTGACGGCCTGCTCTGAGTTGCTGGCAAACGATGGCAACATCCTGATTATCTTCCCGGAAGGCACGAGAACCACTGACGGCAGAATGGGTCGATTTCGCTCGGGCATTGGCCGCCTCGTGGTTGGCACTGATCTCCCTGTCGTGCCCTGCTATCTCGATGGCGGCACAAACGCGTGGCCCAAGGGCAAAGTGTTTCCGCGGCCGCGCAAACTACACCTCAGGATCGGCCAGGCGAAGCAGTTTGGGCATCTGCAGAGATCTACCGAGTCGGTACAGGCTGTCTGTGAGACGCTACAGGACTCTGTCGCGGCTCTCGGGAGGGCTGGCAAATGACCATCTACGACCTCAAGCCTGCATTCCAGAACCTGCTCAGGCCAGCCTGCCGCGCCCTCGCGGGCGCCGGTATCACGGCAAACCAGGTAACGATTGCCGCACTGCTGCTCTCTTTTGCCGTGGGCGGCCTGTTTGCGTGGAACCCGGAGGCCGGATGGACTGCCTTGCTCATTCCCGTGTGGCTGTTCCTGCGCATGGCCCTCAATGCCATCGACGGCATGCTTGCACGCGAGCACAACATGCAAAGCGAACTTGGCGGTTTCCTCAACGAGCTGAGCGACGTTGCGGCCGACGCCGCACTCTATTTGCCCTTCGCACTGGTTCCCGGTGTGTCCCCTGGCGTCGTCGTTGCGGTGGTCATTCTTGCAATCTTGTCCGAGATGGCCGGGGTAGTTTCTGTCCAGGTTGGCGCAAGCCGGCGCTATGACGGCCCGATGGGGAAAAGCGACCGTGCATTTGCATTTGGCTTGCTCGGGCTGCTGTTCGGACTGGGCATCGCACCGGGCTGGTGGGCCAACCTGGTACTCAGCATCGTGGCGGCCCTTGCGGCGCTCACGGTCGTTAACCGCGTTCGACGCGGTCTGGGTGAATTGCGCTAAATTGGCTCCGGCAAATCGCACATACGTTCTGGCAGGCGCCTGGGGACTGGCCGAGGCAACGCTGTTTTTTATTGTCCCTGACGTTCACCTGAGCTGGGTGGCCCTGAAGAATTATCGGAGCGCAATGATGGCCTGCGTCTGCGCTACCGCAGCTGCCCTGGTTGGCGGCGCTGTTATCTGGTCGCTTGGCGCAAAGGATCCCGAACCTGTCCGCGCCGTTTTCGACTGGATGCCTGCAATTGGCCCGGCAATGATAGCAGAGGTCGCCGACCAGCTCGGCTCGCATGGAATCAGTGCGCTGTTCATCGGCCCGCTAACCGGCACGCCTTACAAGATTTATGCGCTGGAGGCTGCCGGCGCCGGGTTCGGGTTGATCGTCTTCCTGCTTATCAGTATCCCTGCCCGGCTGATTCGCTTTGTCGTGGTTGCCAGCATCGCCGCAGTCTCCAGTCATTACCTGCAGCGCATACTCAGCATGCGTGTCCTGTATGGGTTGCACATCACGCTGTGGACTGCGTTGATCAACGCCGTATGCGGCGCTGCCAGACGTTGCGCGCGCGTGTGGGCGCCGGACAAAACACCCACGTTGACACCCGTTCCGGCGTTCGCTCCCGCTTCGAGATCGGACACCGTATCCCCGACACTCGCCACCCTGGACACGTCGATGTGGCTGAGCCTTCTCATTGCCGTGATGATCAGGTCGGGCGCGGGCCTGCCCTGGGCGACCTCATCGTTGCAGACCAACGTATCAATGATGTCGGACCATCCGAGGTGGGAAACCAGGAGGTCTGCCACCGTCCTGTCGAATCCCGTTGTGAGCGCTACATTGATGTCGTGGTCGCCACACCATCGAAACGTCGACTCGGCGCCCGCCACCGGGTTTACCGGTCCGTCGCGATAGCAGTCGAGGAGAAAGGCCTTAAAGGTTTCGTATACGGGGCTCTCGCACTCGGCCGGTTGGCCGTGTCGCTCGAGCAGTTCCCTGATCGCCGCGCGCTTGGACTTGCCGCGGATAGAACTGATATCTGCATCCGACAGCTCGATTCCTGCAACCCGGTATGCCTCGCGAAAGGCTTCAGGAATTCTTGGGCTTGCCTCGACCGTCGTGCCGATCATGTCGAACACGACGAGGTCGGTCATTACTTCGTCGCCGCGACGTCGATGACGATTGTCCACATGAACTTCAGGAAATCGACCATCGCCTCTTCGGAAATGCGTTCGTTGTCGCTGTGAGCGCCATTGCCACTATTCATCTCTTCCATGCTGCGGGCCGGGCCAATACCGTAAGCCGGCACTCCCTTGGCGCGAACCTGCGACATATCCGTCGCCCCGGTTGACATAGTTGGCAACACGATCGCATCCGGATACATGTCACCGGCCACCCGCTCGATCGCGCCGAACATTTCATTGTCGATGCCTGATGGCGGCGCCGCAGGCCGATAAATGTGCTCAGGGACGATCTCGACATTCGGGTCGTCGATCACCTCAGCCAGTTGCGCGTAAAAGCCTTCAACGTCCTCGTCCGGCAGCATGCGAATGTCCAGCATGGCCGTGGCTTCCGAAGGAATCACGTTCTTGCGAAAACCGGCATCGATGATCGTCGGTACGACTGATGTCCGCAGCAGTGAGTAGTGGTAAGGAAAGTTCTCGAGGAAATACTGCTGGATCGCTTCGGTTTCCTCGGGATTACCCACGTTCTCGTAGCGAAAGGCATCATCGGCATCCGAAATTGTCGCCATCCGCTCGAAGTACTCCTTCGTGGTTTCGTTGAGCCGCATTTCGGTCTGCCAGGCACCGGCCCTTGCAACCGCGCGGGCGATTGCAGTGACGGGATTGTCGAGCCTGGGGACAGAACCATGACCAGCCGTGCCGCGTGCAACCAGGGTTGCACGCCGCGGCATCTTCTCCGTGGTTTGCACACCGACGACAGACACACCTTCTTGCTCGAGAATGCCGCTGCCACCTTCGGCGAGGCAAAACTCGGCTGCGATTGCGTCCCAGTGATTCTCAACCAGGAAGTTGATGCCGACCTCTGGCGTACCTTCCTCACCCGCCTCGGCCAGGAAGATGACGTCGCGATCGAGTTCGACGCCGTAGCGCTTGAGCATGATGATGACCATGAGGCCCGCTGCGACGGAGTCCTTGTCGTCGAGCGATCCGCGGCCGTACAGCCAGCCGTCCTTGCGCAGTCCGCTAAACGGTTCCTCGATCCAGCGATCGGCTTGTACACCAACGACGTCGGTATGACCCATGATGAGGATCGGACGTTTCGAACCGTTACCCTTGATGCGTGCGACGAGGTTGGCCCGCTCCGGGTCGAGCGCGTACATCTCCGACTCGATACCCTCGGCGGCGAGCACCGCCTGAAGATAATTGGCAACCTGTGTTTCGCCCCCGGGCGGATTGGTCGTGTTGATCTTTACCAGGTCGGACAGGTGCTGCAGCGTTTCTTCGCCGGCACTGTCCCAGTCGACCAGGTAACGGTCCTGCGCGTTGGCCGCCATGGAGACCGCGAGCAGGAGAAGTACGATCAGGTGTCTCATACTTTGGCCACCTCGCGGAGATGCGCACGAAATGCGTCACCCGTGTCAGGGTGGTCGAGTCCGTACGCAACAGTTGCTTTCAGGTATCCCAGTTTGCTGCCACAGTCGTATCGAATGCCGTCGAAGTTGTAAGCATAGACGGGAGCATCGACAAGCAGGTCGGCGATCGCGTCCGTCAGCTGGATCTCGCCGCCCGCCCCGCGTCCCGTCGTTTCGAGCTTGTCGAAGATCTGCGGTGCCAGCAGGTAGCGTCCCACGACAGCGCAGTTGGAAGGCGCGTCTTCGGGAGCAGGCTTCTCGACGATTTCCGTGATACGGCCGGAGTCGTCGACGGCAACAATACCGTAGCTCGACGTATCCTCCCGGGGAACCGTTTCCACGGCCACTACGCTGCCGCCATGGCGGCCATACTCAGCCGCCATCTGCGCGAGGCATGGTGGATCGCCCGCGATCAGGTCATCCGCCAGGTGGACAAAGAATGGCTCGTCACCGACAGCCGCACGCGCGCACAGAACAGCATGTCCGAGCCCCAGCGGCTCTCCCTGCCGGATATAAATGCAGGTAACCCCTTTTGGCACAATATCGCGAATGGACTGCAGCAATTCATCCTTGCTGCTCTGTAACAATGCCGACTCGAGTTCCGGGTCGCTGTCGAAGTGGTCCTCGATAGCGCGCTTCGAACTACCGGTGATAAAAATGAGCTTGGTGGCCCCTGCGGCGATCGCCTCCTCGACCGCGTACTGAATGAGCGGTTTGTCGACTATCGGCAGCATCTCCTTGGGGCTTGCCTTAGTCGCCGGCAAGAAACGGGTACCCCTTCCTGCGACGGGGAATACGGCAGACCTGACTTGATTCGCCAACCTTCAACTCCTGTTTCGGGTGAGGTGGGCATCATAGCTAATAAGAAACGTCAGCGTCATGACAAACGTCACGACGGCTGACGCTACTCGGATCACGAACCGGCGGCTATTTCTTTTGAACCGGCGCGACCCTGATATTGTCGAGGTTTCGTTCGACGGTCTTTTCGCCGACTCCTTTGACCAGCGAGAGGTCCTTCGCACTCTTGAATGGGCCGTACTTTTTGCGGTACTCCACGATCTCCCTGGCCTTGGCGAGGCCAATGCCATTCAGTTCCGCGGCGATGGTTTCCGCGTCTGCCGAGTTGATATCGACGGGCCCTGCCCATGCCCACAGGGGCAGGCATGCGAGCACCGCAATCAGCGATCGAACAAATGTATTCATCTCAAGCTCCTTTTGATGTGAATCCAGCGAGGAGCATAGACCGCCGGCACGCCGCATGCCGGCGCCGTAACTCGGGAAAACCGCAGGATTCTGTCGCGGCTGAAGCCGCTCCTGCGGCACGTTAGCGGTTGGTAATCGAGTGCTGCAACACAGTGTCGAATTGCACACGGGATGCCGGGCGCTGCGTCTCCCAATTGCGGCAACTGGGGCACTGCCACAGCAGTCTCTGGCTCGAGAAGCCACATTCCTGGCACTGGTAACGCGGCGTCGCGCTGGCAAGCTTCGATAGCGCTTTGCGGACTTTGGCCAGCGCCGCCTCGTGTGTCTCTCCCTGGGTGGCTGTCAGCCCATGCAAATCGACAAATTCAGCCAGCGTCGGCTCTTCCAGCATATACCGCTCGACGCACTCATCGATGATCGGTATGCCGCCGATATCGTTGATGATCGCCGTATATGCGACCAGCGCGCTCATGTCGTGATCATCCTTGATCATCGTTTTCAGCGCCTTGTCGAGCCCGTCCATCGAGCCTTCGCTCTCGTAAGTTGCGACGATTTCGGGCAGGGCCTCGGCGATCAGGTAGGTATGTTCGTCGATGATACGGTGATAGAGGCGCAGCGCAGTCTTGTAATCGTCGGTTGCCCGGGCGATGTGCGCCCGGGTCAGAGCGCCACGCATTGTGCGAGGGCGGCCGGCCTGCGCCTTTTTCACGAACTGGCGTGCCGTAGCGTAATCCTTCTCTGCAGCTGCGGCCTCGGCCAGCTCGCAATAATAATGCGCAATCTGCAGCGCCAGTGAACGCCCGCCCAGCGTTTCCAGCCGCTGTCCGGCATCGATGGCCTTCTCCCATTCCTTTTCCTGCTCGTAGATGCTGCACAGGCTTTCGAGGGCCTGGACCTGGTACCTCGACCCCTGCGCCAGGCGGGAAAACAGCTTTTCCGCACGATCCAGCAGGCCGGCGTGCAGATAATCCTTGGCCAGGGAATACAGTGCCTGGTCGCGCTGCTCGGACGCCAGGTCCGGTCGCGCAATGATGTTCTGATGGATGCGAATTGCGCGGTCGACCTCGCCCCGGCGGCGAAACAGGCTACCCAGCGCAAAGTGAGTCTCTATCGTCTTGTCATCAACCCGCACCATGGCGAGGAAGTGTTCGAGAGCCTGGTCGGTTTGCTCGTTGAGCAGAAAATTCAGGCCCTTGAGGTAATCCACGTTCAAAGGTGGCGCCACATCTTCCTCGTCCCGCTCACCAAAACGCCCCAGGGCCCAGCCCGCCGCTGCAAGCAGCAGGAAAAGACCGGCAAGCAGGAACGTTGATTCAGTCGGCATCGGAGAGCGGCAGGTTTCGCAGGCTGCTGACCTCGGACTCGGAGATGCGCAGCGCGCGGCGCAGGCTGCGCCGTTCATTGATCAGGCGGAAGACAAACGCTGTCATGCACAGCATGCCGAACAGCATGCCGAGGATAAATGTACCGGCCAGCGTCATCGAAATTGGCCAGGTGCGCTCGAAAAATCCGAGATCGACCGTGATCTCGCCGGTGTTCAGCGCGGTAAAAGTAAACATCACCACTAGCAGGGTGACGATCAGGATTCCCCAGCCGATCTTTTTCAGCATGCGCTCACTCCGCGATACGCAGGAGCGCCCCATGGGCGCGATCGCGGCCACGGGCCGCTCCTACAAAAACCATGAGCTATTCTAACTCTTAATCGGGAAGTGACGGCTGGCGTTTACGCGTTCACGCAGGTCTTTGCCGGGCTTGAAGTGCGGCACGTACTTGCCGGACAAGGCAACCGCTTCGCCGGTTTTCGGGTTGCGGCCAATGCGCGGCGGTCGAAAATGCAATGAGAAGCTGCCAAATCCGCGAATCTCGATGCGCTGGCCCTTCGCCAGCGAATCACTCATCAAGTCCAGCAGGTGCTTGACCGCTAATTCCACATCCTTGGCGGGGAGGTGTTTTTGCTTGCGGGCGATAACTTCTATTAGTTCGGATTTGGTCATCTTTCGCTTCGCTTGTTCTTCTATGGCCCGTAACCCACGGATAATACTAACAATATAGCCCAGACCATACGGTCTGGGCTACTGTTTTTACGTATTATTTGCTTCCGCCGGACATTTTTTCCTTGAGAAGCTCGCCAAGTGTGGTGCCGACCGGGGCAGCGCCCTGCTCCGACTTGTAGCTGCTGATGGCCTCCTGCTCGTCGTGGACCTCCTTGGCCTTGATCGACAGCTGGATCGAACGATTCTTGCGATCAACATTGGTGAACTTGGCCTCGACCTCCTCGCCAACCTTGATCATCGTGCGGGCATCCTCGACCCGGCCGCGCGCCATCTCGGAGGCTCGCAGCGTGCCGAAAATACCTTCGCCCAGGTCAACGGTAGCACTCCTCGCGTCTACCTCCGTTACAGTACCCTTGACGATCGAGTTCTTCGGATGCTCTGCCAGCCATGCCGAGAACGGATCCTTTTCGAGCTGCTTGATGCCGAGCGAAATACGCTCGCGTTCCGCGTCGATGGCAAGAACGGCCGCTTCGATTTCCTGGCCCTTCTTGTAGTTGTGAACCGCTTCTTCGCCTGGAACTTCCCAGGAGATATCGGAGAGGTGCACGAGACCGTCGATGCCGCCGTCCAGTCCGATGAAAATGCCGAAGTCGGTGATCGACTTGATCTGCCCCGACACCTTGTCGTTGCGATTGAACGTCGCAGCGAACTCGGCCCACGGATTCGACTTGCACTGCTTGATGCCAAGCGAAATACGACGACGTTCCTCATCGATCTCGATGACCATGACCTCGACTTCCTCACCAACGGACACAACCCGTGCCGGGTTGACGTTCTTGTTGGTCCAGTCCATCTCGGAAACGTGAACGAGGCCTTCGACACCGTCTTCGATCTCAACGAAGCAGCCGTAGTCAGCAATATTCGTGATCTTGCCGAAGATGCGTGTCTGCGGCGGATAGCGGCGCGCGAGATCCTTCCACGGATCGTCACCCAGCTGCTTCATGCCCAGCGATACGCGCTGACGCTCACGATCGAACTTGAGGATCTTGACGTCGATCTCCTGGCCAACATCGACAACCTCTGAAGGATGTTTGACGCGCTTCCAGGCCATGTCGGTGATGTGCAGCAGGCCGTCAATACCGCCGAGGTCGACAAACGCACCGTAGTCGGTGAGGTTCTTGACAATACCCTTGACCGTGTTGCCTTCCTGCAGGTCCTCGAGCAGCGCTTCGCGCTCCGCCGAGTACTCCTGCTCAACAACAGCACGACGTGACACAACAACGTTGTTGCGGCGCTTGTCGAGCTTGATGACCTTGAACTCGAGGCTCTTGCCCTCGAGGTAGCCAGGATCGCGAACCGGACGTACATCGACCAGCGAGCCCGGAAGGAATGCGCGGACGTTGTCGATTTCGACGGTGAAACCGCCTTTCACGCGCCCGTTGATCACGCCTTCGACAACCTTGGATTCTTCGAACGCTTTCTCGAGTTCAGTCCACGTGCGGGCACGGATGGCCTTCTCACGCGACAACTTGGTCTCGCCGAAACCGTCTTCAACGGCATCGAGCGCAACCTCGATTTCGTCACCAACCGCAACAGCGGTTTCCGACTTGTCGTCCTTGAACTGTTCGATGGGGATTACGGCCTCTGACTTGAGACCTGCACTGACGATTACGACATCGTCATTTACCGCGACAACGGTACCGGTGATGATTGAACCGGGCTTTATCTGTTGACTGGCAAAACTTTCTTCAAATAACTCTGCAAAACTTTCTGACATTGTGATTAACCAAGAGGACCACTCGGTCCTCACCCAAAACGTCCAACCACGTCCTGTGGCCGACGGCAATTCAAAAAAAGAATCGGACTCCATGTCCGATCCATACCATTCCTGTTCGAGGAAAAAGCTAGAGCTCTGCGGCCCAATCAAGCACAGTCTGGACGACTGCCTCGATCGACATGCCTGAGGAATCCAGCACCCTGGCGTCCTCTGCAGGCCTCAATGGCGCTACCGATCGCTCGGAATCGCGCCTGTCGCGCTCTTCTATGTCCCGCGAAAGGGCCGCGAGACTAACATCAATACCCTTGTCATTCAACTGCTTATGACGCCTTTTCGCACGCTCTTCGGCGCTTGCCGTGAGGAACACTTTGAGCTCCGCGTCGGCGAAAACGTGGGTCCCCATATCGCGCCCGTCGGCGACCAGTCCGGGCGCCTCCCGAAAGTCCCGTTGCAGCTGCAACAGCGCGTCCCTGACGGGCTTCAGGACAGCCACAGCCGACGCTCCTGCACCAGCCTCCTCGGTGCGGATTTCGCGGGTCACATCGACGCCGTCGAGCCAGATAATCTCCTCGCCCTGGTTGTCAGAGCCAAAGCGCGCATTGAGCGCCCTGGCGAGAGACGCCACGGAGTCAACGTCATCGAGCGCAACACCTCGTTTGGTCGCTGCCAGCGCCGTGAGGCGATACAGGGCGCCGCTGTCGAGCAGGTGCCAGCCCAGCGTCTCGGCAACCCGGCGCGCGATGGTGCCCTTGCCGGAGCCCACCGGGCCATCGATCGCAATCACCGGAACTGCACTTTCAGCCGTCACTGCCACCCACCTCGATATTGACGCCCAGTGTCCGCATCAGCGCCGGGAACCCGGGGAAGGATGTGTCTACCGCAGTCACCTCGTCAATAGTGACCGGGGCACCGGCCGATGCCCCTGCCACAGCTAATGACATCGCAATGCGGTGGTCTCCGAAGCTGGAAACGCGACCACCGGCAAAATCGCCGCCATGCACCACCGCACCATCTTCGGATTCGTCGACGGTTATTCCCATCCTGCGCAGACCGTCCGCCATTGCCGCTATGCGGTCACTTTCCTTTACGCGCAACTCTCCAATACCAGAAAACGACGTCTTGCCGCTCGCAGCGGCTGCTGCCACGAACAGCACGGGAAATTCGTCGATAGCCAGCGATACCAGTGCCGGATCGATTTCTGTACCACGCAGTTTCGACGCCCGTACCCGGATATCGGCAACCGGTTCCTGGCACAACATCCGCTGATTCTCGAGCGTCACATCGCCCGCCATGGACTGCAGAATATCGATGACACCGGTTCGCGTGGGATTGACGCCAACCGAGCAGATCAGGATATCGGCGTCCTTGCTGAGCAGCGCCGCGAGCATGACAAATGCCGCTGAAGACAAGTCTCCCGGCACTTCGATCTCGCAGCCCTGCAGCGCCTGCCCACCGGCCACGGAAATGCGGCCGCCGGAACGATCGACAGCAACCCCCATTGACTCCAGCATGCGCTCAGTGTGATCGCGCGTAACAGCCGGTTCGACAACGCTGGTGACGCCGTCGGCGTAAAGCCCGGCCAGCAGGATCGCCGACTTCACCTGCGCACTGGCCACGGGCATCTCGTAGTCGATTGCCTGCAACTTGTTATCACCGTGCACGACCAGTGGCGGCCGTCCATCACGACTGTCAATTTGTGCTCCCATTAAAGAGAGCGGCTTGATCACGCGGCCCATTGGCCGCCCGGTGAGCGACTCATCCCCGGTCAGTTCGGCGTCAAACGACTGCCCCGACAGCAATCCCGTCATCAATCGCATTGCCGTGCCCGAGTTGCCCATATCGAGCGGCGCTGCCGGTGCAGACAGGCCGTGTAGCCCGGCACCATGAACCGCCAGGCTGGTTTCGCCGTGGCGCTCGAACCGGACGCCCATCTTTTCCATGGCGGCCAGCGTCGCAAGGCAATCTTCTCCGGGCAGGAAGCCGGTCACATCGGTCCGACCGTTGGCGATGCCGCCGAGCATCAGTGCGCGATGTGAAATCGACTTGTCGCCCGGCACTGTAACCGTCGCGTCGTGGACGTCTGAAGGATGGGCAATGAAGTACATGACCGGCTCGGGGAAATAGGCGTCAGCCGATTGCCTTCGGGTAGGCGCCGAGGACGCGGAACAACGAGCTTTGCTTTTCGAGGACTGCGAGCGCGTCCGAAACAGGTGCCTCGTTTGCGTGGCCTTCGATATCGATGAAGAACACGTAATCCCAATTTTTGCGCCGCGATGGCCGTGACTCGATGAAGGTCATCACAACATTGTGTTCAGCAAGCGGTTGCAGCAAATGGTGCAACACGCCAGCGCCACCCGCCGTATCGGCAGTCGAGACAAGCAGCGTTGTCTTGTCGTTGCCACTTGGCGCCAGCAACTCGCGACCGACGACGAGGAAACGCGTCGAATTATCAGACCGGTCTTCAATGCCGCTGACCATGATCTCGAGATCGTAGACATCGGCGGCAACCTGCGGCCCGATCGCGGCAGTGCCGCTTTCGTCACGAGCACGCCGCGCCCCGGCAGCGTTACTCGACATGCCGATCAACTCTACGTGCGGCAGGTATTCACGCAGCCACCCGCGGCACTGCGCCAACGATTGTTCATGCGCACAGATTCGTTCGATGTTTTCGAGCCCCTTCATCCTGCCCAGCAAGTGCTGCTCGATGCGCAGCTCGATTTCGCCGGCAATCTTGAGCGGCGAAGTCAGGAACATGTCCAGCGTGTTGTTAACGGAACCTTCGGTCGAGTTCTCGATAGGCACTACGCCAAAATCCGCGACGCCGCTTTCAACCTCCTGGAAAACCTCGTCGATGGTATGGAACGGCAACGCCCGGACCGAGTGCCCGAATTGCTTGAATACGGCGGTCTGGGTAAAGGTTCCCTCCGGCCCGAGGAATCCGATCTTGAGCGGTTCCTGTTGCGCAAGGCACGCAGACATGATCTCCCGAAACAGCCGCAGCATCTCCTCGTTACGCATCGGTCCTTCATTGCGTGCGACTACTGCCCTGAGCACTTCAGCTTCCCGTTCAGGGCGGTAATAGTCGACTGCTGCCCCGAGCTTGCCCTTGGCAACACCAACCTGCTGCGCGTATCTCGCACGCTCGTTGATCAGCGACTGAATCTGCTCATCAACCTCGTTGATTCGCTTGCGAATCTCGGACAGTTCAGAGGTGTCGCCTGGGTTTTTCTTGCCGGACGCCATAATGGCGCTCAGGTTACAGGCTTACCCAGATTTCGCAACGTCAGCACACCTTCGATGGCCTTGAGTTCCGCCTCGGTCTCCTTCGCCACCGGACCATTGACGTCGACGATGGTATAGGCGAGATCGCCGATGGATTTGTTGAGCAGGTCTTCGATATTCAATCCTGCATTTGCGAGGCATGTCGAGATCTGGCCAACCATGTTCGGCACGTTGGCATTCGCAACCGTAATGCGCCAGGCATCGAGGCGAGGCAGCCGTGACTCGGGGAAGTTCACCGAGAAGCGAATGTTGCCATTCTCGAGGTAGTCCTTGACGTTCTCGGCGACCATGACCGCACAATTCGACTCGGCCTCGGTCGTTGATGCGCCGAGATGAGGCAGCGCTACCACTTTCGGGTGCGACTTCGTTTCCTCGGTCGGGAAATCCGTGACGTAAGCATGGAGCTTGCCACTGTCCAATGCGGCCAAAACCGCCGCATCGTCCGCGACACCGCCGCGAGCAAAATTCACGATGACCCCGCCACTGGGCATCAACGCGAGCCTGTCCCTGTTGATCAGGCCCCTGGTTTCCTCAACGAGCGGAACGTGAGCAGTGACCATGTCGGCATGCTGGAACAGCTGGTCGATGTTCTCGGCATGTTCGACGCCGGACGACAGTTGCCATGCGCGGCGCACGGTAATCTTTGGATCGTATCCAATGACATTCATGCCCAGAGCGAGCGCGGCGTTGGCCACTTCGACGCCAATCGCGCCAAGGCCGATAACGCCAAGCGTCTTGCCCGGCAGTTCGAAACCGACGAACTGCTTCTTGCCGGCTTCGACAGCCTTGTTCAGGGCGTCCCCGGCTTCCTTCAGGCTCCGGACATGCTCGCGCGCATCACAAAGATTCCTGGCCGCAATGAGCAGCCCACCGATCACCAGTTCCTTGACGGCATTCGCGTTGGCGCCCGGGGCATTAAAGACCGGCACACCGCGCGCGCTCATTGCGTCGACGGGAATGTTGTTGGTGCCGGCACCGGCACGGCCGACCGCCGCAACGGTTTCCGGGATATCCATGTCATGCATGTTGTAAGAGCGCAGCAGGATCGCATCCGGATGCGCGATTTCAGACGCCACTTCGTAGCGCTCTCGAGGCAAGTGCCTCAGACCCTCAACTGCAATGTTGTTCAGCGTCAGTACTTTAAACATAGTGATTAGCTTTTTCGTTGTAGCCCGCCCGGCGGGCTATTCCTTAACCGTTGCTTCGTTCGAACTCAGCCATGAATTCAATGAGCGCGTCGACCGCTTCCTCAGGTACGGCATTGTAAATGGACGCCCGCATACCGCCGACAGAGCGATGTCCCTTGAGGTTGGTCAGGCCGGCCGCCTTCGACTCTTCTAGGAACTTCGCGTCGAGCGAATCGTCCGCGAGAATGAATGGTACGTTCATCCAGGACCTGCAGTTCTCCGCAACCGGATTGGTATAAAAATCCGACGCATCGATGGCGCCATAAAGCTTCTCGGACTTTCGGCGATTGATTTCCGCCATCGCTTCAAGCCCGCCGATTGACTTCAGGTACTGGAATACGAGGTCTGCGACATACCACGCAAATGTCGGCGGTGTATTTGTCATCGAATCCGACTCGGCATATGACTTCCACATCATCAGGTGTGGCAGGTTGTCGCGCTTCGGTTCGAGCAGATCGTTGCGAACGATGACCAGCGTGATGCCGGCCGGCCCGATATTCTTCTGGGCGCCTGCGTAAATGGCGCCGTAGCGAGTCACGTCGATGGGCCGCGAAAGTATCGTGCTCGACATATCGGAAACGACCGGCACATCGCTGCTCGGCGGCTCCAGGAACTCGACACCGGCAATTGTCTCATTGGACGTGATGTGCAAATAGGCCGCATCATCGCTGCGAGCCCAGCCGGACTCGTCAGGGATGTAGGTGAAGTTCTTGTCGGAACTGTCCGCAGCAATGTTGACATTGCAGGCCTTGCTTGCCTCGCCAATCGCCTTCTTACCCCAGCTGCCGGTTTGCACGTAATCGACGGTGTCGCCAGGCGCAGCCAGGTTGAGCGGCACCATCGCCATCTGCAGCGTCGCACCTCCCTGCGTCCACAGCACGCTGTAATCGTCGGGGATGGCGAGCAGGTCTCTAAGGTTGGCTTCGCAGCGGGCCGCCAGGTCGACGAACTCGTTGCTGCGGTGACTGATTTCCATGACCGACATGCCGGTGCCCTGCCAGTCAGGGATGTCAGCGCGGATAGTTTCAAGTACCTCAATAGGCAGCGCGGCCGGGCCAGCCGAAAAGTTATAGACGCGAGACATGGCTCTTTTCCCTACTCGTTTTCTTCCTCGATGGACTCGATGCGCGCGAGGCCCACAAGGCGTTGCTCTTCCCCGACGCGGATCAACCGCACACCCTGTGTGTTGCGGCCCTGGACCGAGATGTCATCGACTGCGGTCCTCACGAGCGTCCCATTCGAGCTGATCAGCATGATCTCATCATCATCGGCAACCTGCACCGCACCTACCGTGCGGCCGTTGCGTTCGCTGGTCTGGATGGCAATGACACCCTGACCACCACGACCCTGGACCGGGAAGTCCTCGACCGCGGTGCGTTTGCCATAGCCGTTTTCCGTCGCCGTCAATATCAGCCCGTCGCGAATGATGACCAGCGCAATGACCTTGTGGTCATCGGCCAGCTTGATGCCGCGAACACCTGCCGCACCGCGCCCCATCGGTCGCACATCGGACTCGCGGAAGCGAATGCTCTTGCCGGAACTCGCAACCAGCAGAATTTCGGCCTCTCCGTCAGTGATGGCGACGTCGACGAGCTGCTGGCCGCGCAGGTCGATGGCGATGATGCCGTTGGAACGAGGGCGCGAGAACTGGCTGAGTGGCGTCTTCTTGACCGTGCCGTTCGAGGTCGCCATAAACACAAAACTGTCTTCGGCATAGTCCTTGATCGGTAGTACTGCGTTGATGCGCTCGCCTTCCTCCAGGGGCAGCAGGTTGACGATAGGTTTGCCCCTGGAACCGCGGCTTGCCTGCGGCACCTGGTAGACCTTGAGCCAGTACATCTTGCCGCGGCTCGAGAAGCACAGGATGGTGTCGTGCGTATTGGCCACGAACAGGTTGTCGATGAAATCCTCGTCCTTGACCTTGGTCGCCGACCGCCCGCGCCCGCCGCGCTTCTGCGCCTGGTAGGCGCCAATCGGCTGCGCCTTCGCGTATCCGCCGTGCGACAGGGTTACCACGACGTCCTCGCTCGGTATCAGGTCTTCGACGCTGAGGTCACTGTGGTCCTGCACGATCTCGGTACGGCGCTCGTCGCCAAACGCATCGCGGACCTCAGCGAGTTCGTCCCGAATGACCTGCAGCAGCTTGTCGGGGTTCGCCAAGATATCAGAATATTCTTTAATTTTTTCTAATATCTCTTTGTATTCATTAATTATTTTCTGTTGCTCGAGGCCCGTCAGGCGGTGCAGTCGAAGGTCGAGAATCGCCTGCGCCTGTACCGCGGAGAGGCGATACAGCCCCCCTGCCAACCCGAACCCCTCCTCGAGGTCATCCGGACGGGTGTCTGTTTCGCCGGCCCGCTCGAGCATCTCGGTGACCGAACCCGGCTCCCAGGCCTTTTCCATGAGCGCGGTCTTGGCTTCCGCCGGCGACGGCGACGCCTTGATGAGCGCAATGACCTCGTCGATGTTAGCCAGGGCGACAGCCTGCCCTTCGAGCACGTGCGCCCGGTCCCTGGCCTTGCGCAGCTCGAATATGGTGCGACGGGTCACGACTTCGCGGCGATGCGCCAGGAACGCTTCGAGAACCTGCTTCAGGTTCATGAGCTTCGGCTGACCTTCGTGCAAGGCAACCATGTTGATGCCGAACACGCTCTGCATTGGGGTCTGCTTGTAGAGGTTGTTCAGCACGACATCGCTGACCTCCCCTTTGCGCAGCTCGATGACAATGCGCATGCCATCCTTGTCGGACTCGTCACGCAGTTCGCTGATGCCGTCGATGCGCTTGTCGCGCACCAGCTCGGCAATCTTCTCGATCAGCCGCGCCTTGTTGACCTGGAACGGCAGTTCGGTAACGACGATGGCTTCACGGCCTTGCTTGCCAAGTGGTTCGATCTCGGTGCGCGCGCGGATGTAGACGCGCCCACGGCCGGTGCGATAAGCGGAGTAAATGCCAGCCGCGCCATTGATGATGCCGGCCGTGGGGAAGTCCGGGCCCGGCAGGTGCTCCATCAGGCCTGGAATATCGATGCCGGGGTCATCGATGAGCGCCAACGCCGCCGCAACCACCTCATTGAGGTTGTGTGGCGGGATGTTGGTCGCCATACCGACCGCGATACCGGAAGATCCGTTGACCAGCAGGTTGGGCAGCCGCGTGGGCATGACCGATGGCTCGGACTCGGAGCCATCGTAGTTCTCGACAAAATCGACGGTTTCCTTGTCGATATCGGCCAGCAATTCGTGGGCAATGCGCGACATGCGCACTTCCGTGTAACGCATGGCGGCCGGGGCATCGCCATCGACGGAACCGAAGTTACCCTGGCCATCGACGAGCAGCGCCCGCATCGAGAATGGCTGTGCCATGCGCACGATCGTGTCGTATACGGCGGAATCACCATGTGGGTGGTATTTACCGATGACGTCACCGACCACGCGCGCCGACTTCTTGTAGGGCTTGTTGTAGTCATTGCCCAGTTCACGCATGGCGTACAGCACACGCCGGTGAACCGGCTTGAGGCCGTCACGAACATCCGGAAGCGCACGGCCGACGATGACGCTCATCGCGTAATCGAGATAGGACTGCTGCATCTCCTCTTCGAGGCTTACCGACAACAGCTCCTGGGCAACTTCAGCCATAAAAACTCACAATCTGAGCGCAGTTCCGCTCACAAAACGGAATCAATTCAGCGCGAAAAACTCTGGATTTTGATCAGAAAAAGTACTTGTTCTTGCCCGTGTCGAAGCGGGCGAATTCTTGTCTGAAAACAAGGTCGTAATTGTACCACACGAGGACCCGCAACAGCACTGTTTTCGGGACTTTCTGGGAGTATACTGCGCATTCGTTTGGAGCCCCTTTTGATGACCGAAACCCGGCAAAATGTGGACGCCGCGGAAGTCGCGAAATTCAACGCGCTTGCGTCGCGCTGGTGGGACCCGGAAGGCGAATTCCGCCCCCTGCACGAGATCAACCCGCTGCGACTCGACTGGATTCGCCAGCATGTCGACATCGATGGCTGTCGAGCCCTCGACATTGGCTGCGGCGGCGGCATTCTGGCAGAGGCGATGGCTGCAGCAGGCGCCGTGGTCACCGGCATCGACATGGCCGAGGCGCCGCTCAGCGTCGCGCGGCTGCACCAGGTCGAGTCCGGCGCCACGGTCCAGTACGAACAAGCGACGGCCGAAGACATGGCCGCGCGCCATCCGGGACAATTCGATCTCGTAACCTGCCTCGAAATGCTGGAACACGTGCCCTCGCCCAGCCGCGTGATCGCGTCGGCGGCCGAACTGGTCAAACCGGGCGGCCATGTCGTCTTCTCGACGATTAACCGCAATCCCAAGTCGTTCCTGTTTGCCATCGTTGGGGCAGAATACGTACTGAAACTGTTGCCAGCCGGGACGCATGAGTACCAGAAATTTATCAAGCCCTCAGAACTGGAGTCCTGGGCCCGTACGGCAGGTTTGCAGCACAAGGCCAGCATCGGCCTGAACTACAACCCGCTGACGCGCGACTATTCGCTCGGACCGAACGTGGACGTCAACTACCTGATGTACTTCCAGCGCCCGGAGGCCGGATAGTTTGAGTTCGCTCAATAGCGACGCGTACTCGGCGGTACTGTTCGACCTCGACGGAACCCTCGTCGATACCGCACCGGACATGGTGGCCGTACTGCAATCCCTGCAGTCTGATCACGGGGTGGAACCGGTCAGCTACGAGCTGGGGCGCTCGTACGTGTCCAATGGCGCGGTCGGATTGCTGCGCCTCGGCTTTCCCGATGCCGGCGACGATGCGATCGAGGAGCTCAGGCATGCATTTCTCGAGCGCTACGCGGACCAGGTTTGTGTTCGTTCATCCGTGTTTCCCGGCCTGGACCTGCTGCTCGAACATTTGCGCGAAGTCAATCGCCCCTGGGGCGTCGTCACCAACAAGCCGCAATTCCTGGCCGAGCCCCTTCTCGATGCACTGAAGTTGCTGAAAACGGCTGTGTGCTGTGTCAGCGGCGACACCCTGCCACTGCGCAAGCCACACCCGGCGCCTTTGCAGCACGCTTGTGAGATCGGCGGGTTAGAGGTGGCGCGAACGCTTTACATTGGTGACTCTTCGCGGGATATCGAAGCTGGCCGCGCCGCCGGCATGGGTACGATTGCCGCAGCCTACGGCTACATCACGCCGGATGACGACGCCACCACCTGGGGCGCGGACGCGATTGCCTCGAATACCCAGGAACTTGCCCAAATTGTTCTCAAAGCGGTTAATCTGGGCGCCTGATGAACTCGATCACGATCGATCCGCTGTGGCTCGAATATGGCCTGCCCGCGCTGGGAATCGGCCTCGTTGCCGGCTTGCTGGCCGCCTGGCTCTTCTTCCGGCGCCGTACGCAACGCCTCGAAGAGCAGGTCAAGAACCAGGAAACAATACAAAACGAACGCGAAGTGGCGTTCGAGGCCGCCAATGCGCAGCTTACGCGGGCATTCTCCGAGCTGGCCAACCAGACCCTCAAGTCGAACAGCGAAACGTTCCTGAAGCTTGCCGAGCAAAACCTCGGTACCCACCAGGAAAAGGCCAAGCGGGAGCTGAGCGAGCGTGAGAAAGCCGTAGAAGCGCTCGTCAAACCGATCCGCGACGCACTCGATGCGTCACAAAAACAGATTGCCGAGCTCGAAAAGGCGCGCAGTGAAGCGTATGGCGGCATCAAGTCCCAGCTCGAAGAAATGCAGAGCAGCCAGAAATCGCTGCGACAGGAAACCCAAAACCTCGTCAATGCCCTGCGTCGACCCGAGGTTCGCGGTCGCTGGGGAGAGATCACGCTGCGGCGTCTCGTGGAACTGGCTGGAATGGTCGAGCACTGTGACTTCCAGGAGCAGGTGCATTCGACCGGAGAAGGCCAGATTATCAGGCCGGACATGGTGGTACGGATGCCCGACCGGCGCGAACTGGTCGTGGATGTGAAGACGCCGCTGGATGCCTACCTCGAGGCTGTGGAAGCCCAGGACGATAGTCAACGCAAACTCGGGCTCGAGAGGCACGCGAAAAACGTGCATTCGCACATTCGCATGCTGGCCTCCAAGGCCTACTGGGACCAGTTCGAGGAAAGCCCCGAGTTCGTGATCCTGTTCATCCCCGGTGACCAGTTCCTGAGCGCAGCACTCAATGAGCGCCCTGATCTGATTGAATATGCGCTTTCCAAGCAGATCATCCTGGCGACACCCACCAGCCTGGTGGCACTGCTCAAAGCGGTTGCCTACGGTTGGCGACAGCTGTCACTGGCCGACAACGCCAGGGAGATCCGCGTGCTCGCCGAGGACCTGCACAGCCGGCTCGGCGCATTTGTTGGCCATATGAACACCATGGGCAGGCAGCTCGCGCGCAGCGTCGAGAATTACAACAAGGCCGTTGGTTCGCTGGAACGCAGTGTGCTCCCCGGCGCACGAAAGTTCGTCGAACTCGGCGTCCACGAGAAGAAAGAACTTGAGCGTCTCGAGACGCTGGACCCTGTGCCGCGGACCATGATCGAGAGCGGCAGCGACGACGAAGACACCGTCAAGAAACACTGAGGACAAACATTGACTACTGACGCCCGGGATTACACTTACCCGAACGATATTCTGCGCGACCGGATTATCCTGATCACTGGCGCCAGTGACGGCATTGGCAAGGCCCTGGCCATCGAGGCAGCCAAATTGGGCGCGCAGGTCATACTTCATGGGCGCAGCACCGCGAAGCTCGAAAAGGTCTACGACGAGATCGAGGCCATTGACGGTGCTGCCCGTCCGTCAATCGTCGTGATGGACCTCGCCACGGCTGATAGTGCCGCCTACCAGTCACTGGCCGAGCAACTCGAACAGGAGTTCGGGCGCCTGGACGGGCTGGTTCACAATGCCTCCATTCTCGGCGACCGGTTTTCCCTCGAGCAGTACGACGCCGCGATGTGGCAGCAGGTCATGCACGTCAACGTGACCGCCGCATTTGCCCTCACCCAGGTGTGCCTGCCATTGCTCAGGAAATCGGATGATGCCGCCGTGATCTTCACCAGCAGCGGCGTTGGACGCCGGGGCATCGCATTCTGGGGTGCGTATTCGGTCTCGAAGTTTGCGACCGAAGGCCTCTCGGAGATCCTCGCGGATGAGCATCGGCAAGGCAATTTGCGTTCCAACTGCATCAATCCCGGGGCGACGCGAACCAAAATGCGCCTGGCCGCCTATCCCGCCGAAGACCGCGACAAGCTCAAGCGCCCCGAGGATATCCTGGCGACCTATATCTTCCTGCTTGGCCCGGATAGTAAGGGCATTACCGGTCAAAGCCTGGATGCGCAGTGATAAATTACTTTAAGATAAACCCTTAAGCTTTTCTTTTTATACGTTTTTTCGGTTTATTAACTTGCCGTTGCAAGTCCTCCGGCAGATCCAGCCCCACCGCCGTGTAAAGCAACCTGACCTGGGCAGGGCTAAGCGCCTCGTACTTGCCACGCCGCAGCTTCCTGGGCAACTCAAGCGGCCCGTACCCGATACGAATGAGCCGGCTGACGTCGTAGCCTATCGCTGACCAAAGGCGGCGAACCTCGCGGTTGCGCCCTTCCCTCAGCGTGACCTTGAACCAGCGGTTGGCGCCGTCGCCGCCGCTGCCCTCGATCGTGTCGAAATGGGCAGGCCCATCGTCCAGTTCGACACCAGTCTTCAGTTGGTTGAGTTCTTGCCGGCTGGGCTCACCATGCACGCGCACGAGATACGCGCGCGCGATTTCTGCCGACGGGTGCATCAGGGCGTTTGCCAGGGCCCCGTCCGTCGTAAAAATGAGCAATCCGGTCGTCGTCATGTCCAGGCGGCCCACGGCCACCCAGCGAGCCCCCTTGAGCCGCGGCAAGGCGTCAAAAACGGATTTGCGGCCCTCGGGATCGTCTCGCGTCGTGATCTCGTCGCCGGGCTTGTTGTAAATGATATGGCGATGCGGCTGGCGGTTGCCGCGAATGTTCAGTTGCCGTCCGTCAAGCGTGACTTTCTCGCTGCCTTCCAGCGTGTCTCCAAGCTGTGCCTGGCGGCCGTTGATGGTCAGGCGACCATCCCGAATCCATTGCTCTACCTTGCGACGCGATCCGTAACCCGCCGCGGCCAGCACTTTCTGGGCACGCTCTGCCACTCAGGGAACCTCAGCGGCTGTTTTCCGCAGGATCCGGCCACTCCGACACGATCAGCTCCTCTCCCTCTTCCGGGAAGAGCTCCTCTTCTTCTTCCTCGATGACAGCTTTTACGGCTTCGACCGATTCCAGTGCTTCGGCGACATCCGCATCATCGACATCGTCTTCCTCGTCTTCGCTGACCTCCGGGTACAGCACCGGGATATCCGGTACCGCCGCCTCCTGTTCCGTAGAATCCTCCTCAACTTCTGGCAGATTGAGCTGCACGCGCAAGCTCTCCCAATCGGAAAGATCGGCCAGAGGGGGCAAATCGTCGAGCTTTTTCAGGCCAAAGTAGTCGAGGAACGACTTCGTTGTGCCAAACATCTCGGGACGGCCGGGCACGTCCCGATGCCCGACAATGCGTATCCAGTCGCGCTCGGCGAGGGAGCGAATGATGTTGGGGCTGACAGATACACCGCGCACCTCCTCGATCTCGGCACGCGTAACTGGTTGGCGGTAGGCAATCAGGGCCAGCGTCTCGAACAGCGCACGTGAATAACGCGGCGGACGCTCCTCCCACAGTTTGTGCAGGCGATCCGCCATGGCCGACTTGACCTGCACCCGGAAGCCGGACGCAACCTCGCTGATCGTGACGCCACGGTGCTCATATTCGTCGTTCAGCTCGGTGATCGCCTGGCGGATTTCCGACTTTTCAGGCGCCATGCGGCCGTCGAAAAGGTTCTGCAGCTGATCGATGCTCAGAGGCCGGCCGGCAGCCAGCAAGGCTGCTTCGATAAAATGCTTGATCTCGGTTGCGTCCATTGACTCGGTATCTCTTAGTCTTCCTCGCTGCCGTCAGCCACGAGACGCACGGTCGATGCCGCGCGCACGTGCAGCGGCGAATATTCCTCGGCCTGCACCACCTCGATTACGGCTTCCTTGAGCAATTCAAGGACGGCAATAAATGTTACTGCGACGCCCGTACGCCCCTCTTCGGGATCAAACAGGTCCGCGAACCCGGTAAATTCACTGGCATTGATGCGCGTGAGGATCTCGGACATGCGCTGCCGAACCGACAGCGGCTCGCGCTGCAGGTGCAGGTTCGAAAACATCTCGGCACGCTTCAGCACATCATGGAACGCAAGCAGCAATTCCTTCAATGTCACGTCAGGCAGCTGTGTGACGACCTTTCGTTCCGGTGCGTCGACCGTCGCGACAAAGGTATCGCGCTCAAGGCGCGGCAAATCCGAGATATCCTGGGCGGCTTTCTTGAATCGCTCGTATTCCTGCAACCGGCGGACGAGTTCCGCGCGCGGATCATCCTCTTCCTCCTCCTCGGCCTGAGGTCGCGGCAGCAGCATGCGCGACTTTATCTCGGCCAGCATGGCGGCCATGAGGAGGTACTCACCGGCCAGTTCGAGCTGCAATTCCTTCATCAGCTCGATGTATTGCACGTACTGCGCGGTGATCTCGGCGATCGGGATATCGAGGATGTCGATATTCTGGCGGCGAATCAGGTACAGCAGCAGGTCCAGCGGCCCCTCAAAGGCCTCGAGGAAGACCTGCAACGCATAGGGCGGAATATAGAGGTCCTGCGGCAATGCCGTAACCGGCTCGCCATCGACAACGGCGAACGGCATTTCGGACTGTGCCGGGCTTTGTTTCTCGTCCTGCGGCGGTTTGGGCGCGTCTTCGCGATTCAGGACTTTGAGGTCGGGTTTCATCATGATTCCGGGTGAATATGCGCGCATTCTAGCGCAATTCGGCATCCTGCAAGCACTTCGGTCCGATTGACGGCAATCTCGTCACAGCAAGGCGCTGACGTCGCCTCGACCGACCCTCAATACCTCCACGGAACCGCTAGTCAGGTCGAGGACACTGGTCGGCTCGATGCCGGTCGGTCCAGCGTCCACGATCGCGTCGACCTGGTGGCCGATGCGCTCTTCAATCTCGAGCGGCTCTGTCATCGGCGTGTCGTCTCCGGGCAAGGTCAGGGTCGAGCTCATAATCGGCTCGCCGAGCTCGTCCAGCAGCGCATTCACCAGTGCATGCTCGGGCACACGCATTCCAATTGTGCGCCGCTTCGGGTTCTGCAGGCGCTTTGGCAACTCACGCGTCGCCGGCAGGATAAAAGTGTATGGACCTGGTGTCAGCGACTTGATGAGGCGATATGCCCAGTTGTCAACGCGGGCATAGGTACTGATCTCGGAAAGGTCCCGACACACCAGCGTGAAGTTATGTTGCTTGTTCGTGCGGCGAATGCGATGGATGCGATCGATGGCCTTCTTGTCGCCAATGTGGCAGCCAAGCGCATAGCTGGAATCCGTCGGGTACGCGACCAGCCCGCCTTCTCGCATGATATCCGCGATCGCCTTGACCCGGCGCGGTTGCGGGTCTTTCGGATGAACTTGAATGAGCTTGGCCACGCGCGGATTGTAGGGACTCGTGCGCGAGACGCAAGGCGGAAAAACCCTGTATCATGCCGCTCCCGCAACAGGATCAACGGTCTATGCAACTGCTTGTCGATTTCTTGCCGATACTGGTTTTCTTCGGCGCCTATATCGCCACCAAGGACATCTTCGTCGCCATCGTCGCCATTATGATCGTGGCGCCCATCGTACTTGCCGGGCAATGGGTCATGACGCGCAAGGTCAACAAGATGACCGCAATCTCGACGGGGCTGGTGGTTGCCTTCGGTGCATTGACCCTGCTTCTGAACAACCCGCTGTTCTTTTACTGGAAGCCAACTGTCTTTTACTGGGCGCTTGCCGTGGCCTGCCTTGGAAGTCAGTTCATCGGCGAGAAACCGATCGTGCAACGTATGATCCAAGCAGCGTCTAAAGGCGAGGATGCGGGAATAGAGTTGACAGGCCCACAGTGGCGTACGCTCAACCTCATGTGGGTTGCCTACGCGACGATCGCCGGGGCAGCGAACATCTATGTCGCATACACGTTCAGCGAACCAACGTGGGTCAAGTTCAAGCTCTTTGGCCTGCTCGGGCTGACGATAGTCTTTCTCGTGATTCAATCAGCATGGATCGTGTCGGTGTCCGACCACGAAGTGGGTACCGACTCGGATCAGGACGCATAACGGGCATGAGCACGAACCGCACAGAGACGATCGAGCAAATGCTGCGCGAGGCATTTGCGCCAAGTGAGTTGCTCGTGAAGGACCAAAGTCACCTGCATGAAGGGCATGCGGGTGCTCAGGAAGGCAAAGGGCACTTTGACGTGCGAATAGTGTCCGATAGGTTTGAAGGGATGAATCGCATTGCCCGCCATCGAATGGTTTATGATGCGCTTGGCCGGTTCATGGACACCGACATACACGCACTTCGCATTACCGCAATTTCAACTGCCGAACAATGAGCTCGGCGTCGCACACTTGAAGTAACGAGGAATTTTTTCAATGAACATCGCTAAACGTTCCGGTGTAACCGGAACACTTGTAGCACTTGCTGCAGCAACTTTGCTGGGCAGCTCCGCAACAGCATTTGCAGATACTGCTCTTACCGTTAACGGTGTCGATATCGACGACTCGGTTCTCAACATGTATGTCGAGAGTCGCCTGCAACGACCCGCCGCCCAGGCGACGCCGGAGGAGCTGTCTGTGATTACCCAGGAGCTGACGGACATCTATCTCCTGACAACACAGGACAGCGCCAACGCGCTCGCCAATGATGCGACAGTCAAAGCGCAGATCGAGTTGCAGAGTCGAGCTGTACTTGCGCAGGCAGTAGCAGTCGATTACTTCGCTAACAACCCGGCCACCGAAGAAGAGATTCTCGCGGCCTATCAGGAGCAGATGGCTGCCGCGCCAGCGCTGCAGTTCAAGGCACGCCATATCCTGGTCGACCCACAGTCGAAGGCCGTCGAACTCATCACCCAACTCGAGGAAGGCGCTGACTTTGCTGAACTCGCAAAAGAACATTCGACCGGCCCAACTGGCCCGAATGGTGGCGATCTCGGCTGGTTTGCTCCCAACCAGATGGTGAAGGAATTCTCCGACGCCGTAGTGGCACTCGAAAACGGCGAGTTCACCAAGGAACCCGTACAGACGCAATTTGGC
>JARRLQ010000024.1:2280-25972 GCA_037386905.1 Woeseiaceae bacterium | reverse complement strand
AGATCACGAAATTCGTCGAGCATAACCTGCACTAGACGCGCCTCTTTGCCGCTTGGCGGATATTCATTTCCATATCGCACGGCACGGATAAGCAATTCTGAAAGCAAGGGGCTTACGGCGACGACCATACACTTCTGCGGTAGCGCGTCTGTATACTTGCGATCCACGAAGAGCATCAGTGCACTCGCCGAATTGTTCGTGAAGGTCTCGTGGTAGACCATGGACGGAATCCAAATGGCCTGGTTCGGCGGCACGACCCAGTTTCCCTGTGCCGTGTTGACACGGTACGCGCCGGTGCCCTGATAGATAATCTGCGCCCGGGAATGGACGTGGCCGGCAACGTGGTGTGGCCCCTCAGCTGACCAGTCCAGCGACAGTACCGGCCGCCCAGGGTCTTCAGTCGTGCCGAAGTCCACTCCTTGCAGAATTGGCAGATCTTCTACATCCATTGTCCGATTGTAGCAACCAGGCACCTTCGGATTGGCTGATACTTATCAGAAGAGACCGCAATTCATTCACGAGTATGCGAGACAGACGACAGTCTATTCTGGGAGTCGCAATCATGAAAGTAATACGATTTCAAACCGCTATCTTATTGATTGGGCTGGCTTTAAGCAGTAATAGCGTAGCTGGCGACTTGACTGTTGACAACGAATTCTCAGCCGATCCGGATCTTGTTGAACGTGGACGCTATATCGCGCATGTAGCTGGCTGCAACGACTGCCACACGCCGGGCTACGCAATTAATGAGGGCGATGTACCACAGGAGAAATGGTTGACCGGCGACGACTTTGGATGGCGCGGACCTTGGGGAACGACCTATGGCACCAATCTGCGTATCTTTATGAATGCGATTTCAGAGAACCAGTGGATACAACTTGCACGGACGTTGCGTCGACGTCCGCCGATGCCCTGGTTCAATCTGAATGCTATGAGTGAAGATGATCTCCGCGCCTTATATCATTTCACGCGTGCTCTCGGTGATCCAGGCTTACCTGCCCCGGCAGCATTACCGCCTGAAGAAGAGCCGACAACCGCGTACGCAATGTGGACTCGTGGCAATCAGCCAGAGGATCAATAACGCTGGATGCAAGAAAATATGGCTGAGACTGGGTGGCCGCTTTGGGTCACAAGCCGTCATTGTAACTCAGCCCAGGCCAAGGGCTGGACCCGGCCAGAATCAGACGTTGGCCACTAGCCCGTCATCTATTCGTTTGCGCCGCTTCGCTGTGATAGCACAAGCCCAATTGAAGCCAATATGCTCGTTACGACAAGTACAACAGTAAGCAGAAGTGGAGGATTACCTGGAGTCTTCGTATACACGGTGTAGGTCGCGTAACAAAGAAGCGCCGAATAGGAGATTGCGGTACTTGGCAAGAGCACCAGGAATGGTCGCGGGTCCCTAATTATGGACATCGCGACCATCAAAAGGATCAGGAATCCGACAACAAAGGCACCGCTCCCCAGACCTTTTAAGAAACCCAAGATCAGACCCCTGTAGTTCGGTTGTAGGTCAGCCCATTCGATTTGTAGCGCTTCCGCATGATAGGACATGAATTCATCAAGCGACAAATAGACACATCCCATCAGAAATAGACTGAGGCCAACAATACCGAACAGCGAAACGGATATTCTGAACACTTTAGCTCCGCGAAATGTGGGCGGTCACTTTGGCTCCATACGGGCCAGTCTAGCGAATTCTTAACAACAGGCCGCATTCGGCTGCGGTTTCAACCGGTCAATTCAGGCGCCAACTGATCTTCGACGCCAAGCCGCCGCTGTCATTCCGAGTTTTGCGCCTATCGCGGCGGCCGGTTCGGGGCGTATTGCGGCTACTTAAAGATTGCTTCGCTGCGCCCGCTGGAGCGGGCTCCTACGGTTCAATTTTCGTCAGGGTAAAGCGAAAAGTGCGACAGGTCTTGATTCCAGATAGTTCCTGGTCCGGCGGCAACGGCTTGTAGGTCGACGCCCTGATGGCGTCACGCGCCGGTTTCTCGAATACACGATTCGTGCTGCGCCGCACGGCGACGCGGTGCGTATTACCTTCTCGATCCACCTTGAAGCAGACCTCCACCTCACCTTCGACGCGGGCACGTCGCGCCTTTTCCGGGTACAGCGGCACGACCGTGTGCAGTGGCACGCGCTCTCCCTCGTCGCCCGGGATGTATTCAACGGTCGGCTGGTCCTGAGCGCCGGCGTAACTCGCGAACAGCGCAAGCACAACCAGCAGTGCCTTATTCGTCATCGTCGTCGGCGCCCTGGCGCCGGTCATCGATGACGACAAGCGGCGCGACCGGATCTGTCAGATCGAGCAAGATCGACCGTACAAGCTTGACCGTGCGCGCATTCGGCGCAATCTCCTCGGCTTTCGACAGGTCGCGCTCGGCTTCCTCGAGACGGCCGAGCTGAATATAGATCAGCGCTCGATTGCTCAACGCGCGCCAGTGGGTGCTGCGTAGTTCCAGGGCCTGGTCACACCAAGGCAGGCCTGTCTCGGGCTGTTTGAGCATTGCGTACGCGGCGCAAAGATTCGACATGCCGGCAACGCGGTCGCGCTGCGACGTAGCGTAATCCAGACCGGTGAGTGTTCGGCGAACACCCTCCTCGGCATCGCCGGCCAAAAGCGCGTCCGCGCCAGCCGCGAGATCCTCATTCGTCGGCCCGATAACGGTCTTGTTCTCCTGTGCCAGGCCGGCACAGGCAGCAAGACACAGGCAGGCGACGACCGCACGCGAGGACCGCAGAGTCGTTGCCTTGGTCATCACATCGGGTTCCGGGGTTGCGGTCCTACGGTACGCCCGGTTCGAGGTGCCTGGCGAAATGCTCCAGCGTCCTCTGCCACGCCAGCGCGGCCGCATCCTCGTCGAAGCGCGGCGTCGTGTCGTTGTGAAAACCGTGGTTGGCGCCTTCATACATGAAGTTTATGTAGTCGACACCATTCTCTTTCAATGCCGCCTCGAATGCCGGCCAGCCCGCATTGACGCGTTCATCGAGTTCACCATGGTGCAGCATCAGCGGCGCGTTGATACGCGGCACATCCCCGGCCGCCGGATGACCACCGTAGAAGATAACGGCTGCGGCCAGGTCGGGGATTCTTACTGCAAGCGTGCCTGACACGCTGCCGCCAAAGCAGAAACCGACCGAGCCGACACTGCCATTTGAATCGGGATGGTTTTGCAGGAATTCGACCGCTGCAACGAAGTCTTCGACCATTTCGGCACGATCCCGCTGTCGTTGCATCTGCCGTCCATCGTCGTCATTACCCGGATAACCACCCAGTGGCCACAGGGCATCCGGTGCGAACGCGATGTAACCCGCCTTGGCGAGTCGCCTCGCCACGTCTTCAATGTACGGATTGAGGCCGCGGTTCTCATGGATGACGACCACGCCGGGCAACCTGTGGCTGATGACCGCGGGGCGCGCGAAGTAGCCGCGCATTACACCGGCACCTTGCGGCGACGCGTACTTCTTGTAGCTGACCGAGATCGACGGATCGTCCGGAGCGACCTGTTGTGCGAGAACATAGTCGGGGCTCAGTGCCGCGAGCACGGCGGCGCCCGAAACCGTGAATGCGGCCGCCTGGTCGATGAACTGGCGCCGCGTGATCTTGCCGTGTACGTATCCGTCGAAGAGCTTCAGGACCCGGGGGTCGAAGTCACTTGCCTTAGCCACTGATGTAGCTCTCCAGTTGTTGGATCTCTTCCTGCTGGTGGGAAATGATGGCCTGTACAAGGTCACCGATCGATATCAGGCCGATGACCTTGTTGTCTTCGACTACCGGAAGGTGGCGGATGCGGCGCTCTGTCATCACTTCCATGCACTGGTTGACGGTCTGCGAACTCGACGCTGTGAGCACATTCGTACTCATAATCTCCGAGACCTTGCAGTTGTCCGATGAGCGCCCCTTGAGAATGACCTTGCGCGCGTAGTCGCGCTCCGTGACGATGCCGAGCAGCTTTTCATCTTCGAGTACGAGCAGCGAACCCACTGCCTTGTCCGCCATCAGCTTGATCGCCTCGAACACGGAGGCATCGGGCGCAATCTCGATGATGTGCCGCCCCTTGGAATCCAGCAGGTGTTTCACGAGTTTCATGCGTCCTCCCTTGCCCCAATCGGCGCAACGCTTACCTGATTCTAGCAGCAGGCAGGAACGGCAAGCACGAGAGTACGGCTCGCATCAATTTATGCGAGCAAAATCAGAAGCTTGAAAGCAAACGGCGCTAGCCGTCGGCGTTGACGTCACCGCGCACGTTGGTGGCGTTCAGCCCGCCGCTGCCATCATCAATGATCGTCAGATCGTGCTCCACGTCATTAACATCGATGCCGCCTGATCCGTCGTCGATCGTGACGCTGCCGCCGACACGTTCTACCGTGATGCTTCCGGAGCCGTCCTCGATGTCGACATTGCCGCTGACATCAGTAACGGTCACAGAACCCGATCCGTCATCGATCTTCACGCTTGTGGCACCCTGAATGCGCAGCGAGCCGGAGCCATCATCGACGATTACGGCAGAACGAACATCGTCGATCCTGATCGAGCCACTGCCGTCGTCGACGGCGAGCGCCAGGCCGTAGGGAACCTGCACGTCGAGGTCGATGGTCGGGGAGTCACCCCAGCTCCAGCCGAATGATTGAAAATCAGCAATGAGTCGCGCCTCACCGCGCACATTGTCCAGCGACAGGCGCATGTTTTTCTCGATCATTTCGAGAGCATCGTCATCGTCCTTGTCCGGAACCTTGATCGTTGCCGTTACGAGAATCTTTTGCAGATCCTCGACACCGGTCACGACCAGGCTGCCCGCACCAGCATCGATCTCGAAACCCGTCAGCCCATCGGCATCAAGTTCCAGATTGCGGTCTTCGGTGTAACCATTCCAGGCCGCGTGGGCCAGGCTGGCGGTGAACATGGCGATAATGATGAAGCTGCGCATGATCAAGTCCTCTTTCAATTACGAACGGGAATATCAGTTAGACGCCTGCAAGGCGCAATTGGTTGCAACTGCGCCTAGTCAGCCGCGCGGAAAACGCTCAAACGCTGCTCGAGATCGCCGGGTGAATGCCACTCGCCGCGCAACATGACACCGTGGATTCGGCGTGTGTTGGCAATATCCTCCAGGGGATTGGCGTCCAGTAACACGAGATCGGCGTCTTTACCCGGCGCAACCGTCCCGGTATTCAGCCCCAGGAACTCCGCCGCTGCAGTCGTGCCGGTGGCGAGCGCCTCGAAAGGCGTCAGGCCGGCCGCAACCAGGAATCCGAGTTCGTGGTGAATCGAGAAGCCGGGCACGTTGAATATCTGCGGCGCGTCCGAGCCGAGTAACAGGCCGGCTCCTGCCTCGTGCAGCTCATAAATAATCTCGCGGCGGATCTCGATCGCCCTCGCGCCGATTTCCGGGCTGAAGCCGCGGTCCTTCAGCTGCGCTTCTTTCCTCTCGACCCACTGCTGGACCGTCGCCTTTGGCATGTAGCGCATGTCGGGCCTGTTCGCGAGTTCAGAGACACTGACATCGTTGATCAGCTGTTCGACCAGCGATTGCGTCGGCACGTTCCAGGTCCCGGCTGCCAGCGTCTGCCGCACGAGGCCCTCGATGTGCGTGGTTTCAACCTGGTCGGCCAGCAGTATGTCGAAAAAACCGCCATAGCCACCCGAGTGATCAACTTCGGCCGGCATCAGGGCCGCCATGTAGCCATCGAGATGGTCGATCGTCGCCATGCCAACATCGAGCGCGCCGGCAACACCGACCGACACCGGCACATGCCCCGCGAACGGTATGCCCAGTTCGTTGGCCGCTTCTGCGATCGCATTGAATTCGCGGGCCGACAGGCCCGGGTGGATCTTGATGAAATCGTAACCAGCGGCATGCTGGGAACGAACGAGGCTGGCGCCGTGTGCGGGACCATCCACAGAATTGCCGTTAAGGGACGGGCCGGAGGTGATCAGGCGCGGCCCGAACAGCTGGCCTTCACGCAACTGCTGCCGCAACACGAGATGCGAGGGCCGTCCAAGCATGCCGCGAATTGTCGTTACGCCATTGGCGGCGAACAGCGTAAGCACGCGATCGAGATTGTCCGAACCGATGTCCGGCACATGGGCGTGCATTTCTGCCAGCCCGGGCATCAGGTACCGGTCAGTTCCGTCCACGACGTTTGCGTCTTTGGGGACCGGCACGGTATCGACGGCGCCGATCACCGTAATGATGCCGTCAGCAACGATGACAGTCTGGGCCTCGATGACCGTGTCCTCGGTCATGGGCACAACATTTACGTTGAGGAATGCCGTCGTTGCAGCCAGCGCTGCGTCGGCGGCGAGTATCAGGAGCATTGCCAGCATTTGCTTCATGCTGGCAAGCGTAAATCGCTAGTCGCTGGCTGGCAAACTCGTGCGCTGCGGCAGAACCACGAACAGCGGCGTATGGACGTTCTGTCCGAAATCACCCGGCAACCCGGCGTGTGTCCGGCCATCGCTGTGAAAATTGACTGCAAGCATCGCAGTCAACCAGGCATCTGACATCTGCAGGCACGGCGCGAAGGTGCGACTGAAGGTCGCTTCTCCATCGCCATTGGCAACGAAAATGCTGGTCGAGCCGTCACGTGCTCCGAGCGGCAGGTCCAGGTAGCCCGAAAATGGTCTCGTCGCGCGCACAGCGGTAAACGTGTGCCACATTGTGTACATGCCGTTCGGCACCAGGCCGGAAAACTCGGCGTTAAGCGTCCCTTCTCCGTCCCTGCAGCGGTAGGTTCCGCTGCCGCTGTGACCGGCCCAATCCCCGAGCGTCATGTTGAATGCGTCGCCTTTCGGGTACGGGCCGATTCTCTGTAAATCGAACGATGCGCGGGCAACCGCTGCGGATGTCCTGAACAGCATCTTGTTCTGCGAATCCCGGTTTGTTGGCCTGTACACGTGCTCCGCACCCTGCTCGCGTTCGATAAACACATCCATCGCGGGAAGATCCGCCTGAAGGTGCGTGGAGAACGCGAGGACGATCGAGTAGTCCTCGCGTACCACGACATCTTCCTGGACATCGGCATGCGCAGTCGTCACCGAAGCCGCCATACCGACCCATAGAATGAACAACAGGATGCTCATGATATTCCTGCGTATGTAGGACATTGCCTGTCTCCGTTAATTTTCGACAGAGCGCAGATTAGAGGCACGGGCGCCACCGCTCTTGACCAACGGGCGACCCTTTCCTGACCTTTTGATGACCCGATTTATTTATATAAAAACAGGGTATTGCGAGCGCAAATATCTACCTGACCGACTGCAACGCGGCGTCGGAAATATTGCCGCCGCAGATGATGACTGCCACCTTGCGCCCTTTGACCGCGCTGCCGCGGGCCATCAGCGCAGCGATGGCGACGCCGGCGGCGCCTTCGATCCGGTCTCCTTCGGCCGCCATGTAGTCACGCATGGCAGCGGCAATCCCGTCTTCCGAGACGAGCACGAACTCATCGACAAGTTCGCGGCAAAGTTCGAATGTAATGGCGTTCGGCTCGACGCCCCCCGCCGTGCCATCGGACAACGTCGCCGCGCTCGGCAAGTCCAGTATCTCGCCGGCGGCGACCGAATGCGCCATCACGGCGGACGCTTCCGGCTGGCAGCCGAACAATATGAGTTTCGGATTGTGCTGTTTCAGCACGCTTCCGACGCCGCTGATCAGCCCGCCGCCGCCGATGGCGACAAATGCCGCATCGATGTCCGGTAATTGCCGTGCGATCTCGATACCACAGGTACCCTGTCCGGCGATGACCATCTCGTCGTTATATGGGGATACGTAATACATACCCTCGCGCGCTGCGTACGCGCGCGCTTCCTGTTCCGTATCGAGGCCGTCGCTTCCGAAAAAGCGCACCTCGCCCCCGTATTTGCGAATAGCATCGACCTTGGCGGACGAGGTCTGCTCGGGCACGAAGATGACGCCGGACATGTCGAGACGGTTCATGGCGTAGGCGACCGCAGCGCCGTGATTGCCGCTGGAGGCCGCAACGACACCCTTGCTGCGTTGCTGCTCGTTCAGGCTCATCAGGCAATTTGACGCGCCGCGCAGCTTGAATGAGCCCGTTTGCTGCCGATTCTCCAGTTTGAACCAGACATCGGCCCCCGTGGCATCACTGAAGACGGCCGAACGCTGCAGTGGTGTTTCGACGACTAACGGTGCTATCCGGGCGGCAGCGTCGACCGATGCGGCAGCGGCCTTCCTGGTCTGGTCATTCATGGCGCTTCGTACCATGCGTCAAGCGCCAGCCGCTGGCAAGCCTCGAAATGTGACGCAGTTTTCCCAAACCCGGCCATTGATTTGACAATAAGTCATGCGGCCTCCCAAGTTCATTGACCTGCCCCGAATGCCGTGCAACGATGAGACTTCGCATGACAAAGGCACACTTGTCGAAAGGCAAGGTCGCAAAGCCACCGGTCTAAGGGATGTCCTACGACAGCGGGGTTGCCGACACGATCCTCGCGTCGCCAATCAGGCGGCGCACACATCGTCAGTGTGTCTTTGGCATTGGACCAGTGAATTGCCGGAGACATGGATGTACGCATCGCCCCTCACCCGCACCGGACAGTACCGCGTAAAGCGGGTTATCGAGACAACGGTAACAGGACCCGTAACCCGGGAACCGAAAGATCTGAGGGAGCTCAGGGACATCCTCGACCCAAACACACGAATGCCGCTGCCCATCCGCATCCAGGGCGCCGGCAGCGCCTGTACCGGCTGCAATGTGTCCGAGACCGGGACCACGGTGCGCATGACCCGTCTCGACCGCATCATCAATGTCGACTCCTATAACCACACGGCGACGGTGCAGGCCGGTGTACTCGTCGCCGACCTCGTGAAGGAACTCGCCGAGTATGGCCTCGAGCTTGCCGGCGGCTACGACCTGGCAGGCCGCACCGTCGGCGGCGCCGTGTCTGCGCCTTGCTTCGGCCCCAGCATCGGCAACTCCGGCACCTATTTCGCCAGCAGTGTCACCGGCCTGAAGATGATCCGAGCGGATGGTCACATGCTCAAAGTGGACTCGAGCCAGAAGAACCTGCTCGGTTCATTCCGCTCGAGCCTCGGCATGCTGGGCGTGATCCACGAAGTGACACTCAAGGTCCGCCCGATCCGCACATTCAAGGCCAGTCATCGCCGGGTAACGATCGACAAGTTCGCATCCATCGTGGATGCGCTTGCAAACGCCGACGTCGGCATCAAGTTCTACCTGATGCCATACCGCGATCGCGTTTATCTCGACATTCGCCGTTACGAAGCAGACCCGGGCAACACTTATGCGGCGCCGTGGAAACTCAAGGACTGGGGCGAGAGCACCGTGCTACCCCATATTTTCGCATCCCTGAACCGTGTCGTGCCGATGCAGTCGATGCGCTACAAGCTGATCGACTCGATCTCGGAGGCAACCCAGGGTCTCGTCAATTCGAAGTTCGTCAATGCAGGTTCAAACGCCGCCTCGTTAACCGACCCGCGCGGCAAACGCACGGTGCGGCGCAGTTTCTATTCCACGTGGTGCTTCCCGGCGGCGAATTTCTCGATGGTGGTCAGGGCGTACCGCGACTTCTGCCAGCAGATTTATGCGAATTCCGGTTTTCGCTGCGACATGCCGGCCGTGGGCTATCGCCTGGGCCGGGATTCGTCGTCATTGCTGTCGCCGTCGTTCGATGAACCGATGATTGCATTGCGTGCAGCGACGACCCAGGAAAAAGGCTGGGACGACTTTGTCATCGATTTCGCCGAATTCGCCGAGAAGTGGGGCGGGCTGCCCCTGATCAGCCAGTCGCGTGCAATGCGTGCCGAACATGTGATCCAGTCCTATAACAAGCGGCTCGATTTCTTCCGCCACATGCGGCGCAAGGTCGACCCTGATAACCGCCTGCTGAGCCCGTTCATGGCGCAGTTCATGCAGTAGAAAAACTGGTCAAAAACTGACCAATTGGGCTGTTACCAACCGTTACAAATACGTACTGGACTTTATATATCGAACTGATAGTATGCATCGCCCCGATATATGGGAGGCCTCGGCCGCCCGGATGGAATTGCGATGGATGTCAAAACAGTTTGTCTCGGCATGCTCACCGAGGGTGAGGCCTCCGGTTACGATCTCAAGAAAGAGTTTGAGTCCTCGTTCGGCCACTGCTTCGCGGCCGGCTATGGATCAATCTACCCGGCACTGGCGCAGCTCGCCGAAAGCGGCGCGGTAAGTTGCGAAGAAATTCCGCAGGAAGGCAAACCCGACCGCAAGGTCTACCGCATCACCGACACGGGCTGGGAGCAGCTGCTTGCGGAACTCGACAACCCGTCGCCCAGCCACAAGATACGCTCCGAGTTCCTCGCGCAGATCGCTTTCGCGCACCTGATGACACCGGAGCAGATACAGCGAGTGCTCGACAGCCGTATTGAGGATGCTGAAGAAAAGCTGCGCATCATCGATGAATTCGAGTGCAGTTGTGACCAGGAGTGGCCCGTTGGCGCCCGCTTCGCGCTGGGCTTCGGGCGCACGATGGTCGCAGCAATGAAAACCTACGTCGAGGAGAACCGGCACATGTTCGAGAGCGACGAACAGAAAAAGGCGGCAGCACGATGAAGAGCTTCACGGTGGCAAAACACCGCTCCTGGTTCTACTCCGCGGGCATCGCCCTGCTGGTCACGCTGTGGCTGGTCTCTGGCATGTTCTCGGGCGAGGATGAGGCCAGTGCCGTGGATAAAAGCGCAATCGCTACCACTGCTGCGCCGCAGAGCAAGGTTCGCACACGCACGCAGTCCGCTGAGGAAATCGTTCGTACTATCGTCGCCAATGGCAAGACTGCCCCCGCTCGTGTCGCGCAGTTGTCGGCGGAAACAGATGGCCGCGTGGTATTCACGGGCGCCGAGCGCGGCGCCAATGTAGAAAAGGGCGGCACTATTGTCAGGCTCGACGAGCGTGACCGCAGCGCACGCCTCGCACAGGCAAAGGCGACGCTGAAACAACGCGAGGTCGAATACGAGGGCCGCCTGAAGTTGCAGTCGGAAAGCTATGTATCCGAGGCGCAACTGCAGGAAGCCATTGCGCAACTCGAGGCGGCAAGAACGGAACTGCGCCGCGCCGAGCTCGACCTCGAATTCATGACCGTGCGCGCGCCGTTTACCGGAGCGCTGCAGTCCCGGGCCGTAGAAATCGGCGATTTTGTGAAGGCCGGTGACCCGATCGCGACGTTTGTCGACAACCGCAAAATCATCGTCGCGGCGAACGTTTCCGAGTTCGACGCGCGCCACGTCACAGTCGGTGAAACCGCCGAGGCGCGGCTGGCGACCGGTGAACAGGTGCGCGGCACGATTCGCTATGTTGCACCTGTCGCAGACGAGGCGACACGCACGTTTGCCGTCGAACTCGAGATCGACAACGAAGATGGGCACCTGCGAGCCGGCGGTACAGCCGAACTCCTCGTCCCTGCAGAGGTTGTGCATGCGCACCGCGTTTCGCCTTCGCTGCTAACTCTCGATGACGCCGGTAACGTCGGCATCAAGATCATCAATGAGCGTGGCGAGGTCGAATTCGTCGTGGCCGACATCGCTTTGTCCTCGAGCAATGGCGTCTGGCTTGCCGGTCTCCCCGAGACGGCGACGATCATCACGGTCGGGCAGGGATTCGTTAACACAGGTGCTGTCGTCGACGCGGTCCCCGAGAGTGACGTAGAAACGTCGCTGGCAATCAAGGCGCAACCGGAGAACAAATAGGCAATGCAGATCATCGATGCTGCAATGTCCCGTAGCCGTACGGTGATTCTCGGCCTGGTCTCGGTCCTGATCGCGGGCGTCATCGCCTATGTGACGATTCCGAAGGAAGCCGAGCCGGACATCGAGATTCCTATTATCTATGTCTACATCGAGCATGTCGGCATCTCGCCCGAGGATGCCGAGCGCTTGCTGGTGCGGCCGATGGAACAGGAGCTGCGTTCGATCGAAGGCATCAAGGAGATGATCGCCGAAGCTTTCGAAGGCGGCGCCAGCGTGCGGGTCGAATTCGATGCGGGGATCGATACCGCCAAAGCACTGCAGGACGTGCGTGAAAAGGTGGATCTCGCTGCGGCAAAGCTACCCGGGGAATCGGAAGAGCCGACCGTCAACGAGGTCACAATGAGCAAGATGGACCCGATGCTGGTTCTGAACCTCGCGGGCAACGTGCCCGAACGCACACTGACGACGATCGCAAAAAACCTCAAGGAAGATCTCGAATCTGTACCTGGCGTTCTCGAGGTCAATCTCGTTGGCGTTCGCGAGGAACTGATGGAAGTGACCGTGGATCCGCTGGCAATGGAAAGCTACGGCCTCGACCAGGAACAGATCGTCAGATTCGTCGCGCGCAACAACAAACTTGTCGCCGCAGGATCGATGCAGTCGAGCGAAGGCCGCTTCCCGGTCAAGGTGCCGGGTGTGTTCGAGTCAGCCGCGGACGTGCTCGATCTGCCCATCAAGGCTGACGGCGAGCGCATCGTTCATTTCAAGGACATCGCCCAGGTACGACGCACCTACAAGGATGCTGAGAGTTTCGCTCGCCTGAATGGCAAACCCGCAATCGCGATTGAAGTCGTGCAACGCGGTGGCACCAACCTGTTGGAGTCGATTGACGAGGTCATGGCTGTCGTCGCTACCGCGCAACAATACTGGCCGGATGACATAGAAGTCAGCGCATCACGGGACAAGTCCAAAGACGTCAATGACATGCTGACCGAGCTGCAGAACAGCGTCATGGCCGCCGTCCTGCTGGTATTCATCGTCATCATCGGCATTCTCGGCATTCGTTCGGCACTGCTGGTCGGCATTTCGATTCCGGGCAGCTTCCTGCTCGGCATCCTGTTGATCGGCTCGTTCGGTATCACTATCAATATGATGGTGCTGTTCGCGCTAATCATGGCTGTCGGGCTGCTCGTCGATGGCGCGATTGTTGTTACAGAGATGGCGGACCGCAGGCTTGCCGAGGGCGAACCACGTCGAGACGCCTACTCGCGTGCCGCCATACGCATGTCCTGGCCGATCATCGCATCGACGTGTACGACACTGGCCGCCTTCGTGCCGCTGGCGCTGTGGCCCGGAACGTCGGGTGAATTCATGAAGTACCTGCCGCTGACACTGATCGCGGTGCTGGCGTCGTCACTGTTGATGGCGTTGCTGATTGTGCCCACGCTCGGTTCTATATTCGGCAAGACCGGTGCGGTCAGCGATGCTGCGCGACGCAATCTCGCCGCAGCAGAGACCGGTGACCTCGATACTGTTGAGGGATTCACCGGCCAGTACGTGCAGTTTCTTAAGAAGTCGCTGCGTTCGCCATGGCGCAACGTCGGCTACGTTTCCGCGTTGCTCGTGGCCATCTATGTCGCATTTTTCGCATTTGGACGCGGCACGGAGTATTTCCCGGAAGTCGAGCAGCCGTTCGCGATGGTCGATATTCGCGCCCGCGGCGACCTGTCCGTGGAGGAGCAGGACTATCTTGTGCGGCAGGTCGAGGAACGGGTGCTGGGCATGCCCGAGATCGAGTACCTGTACGTCAAGACCGGACAGGTCAAGGAATCCCCTGACCAGATCGGCGCGATGACGCTGAACCTGGTCCACTGGGACAAACGCCGCAATTCTGACGAGATTCTCGCCGAGGTGCGGGAGCGCACGGCCGACCTCGCCGGAATCTACATAGAGACGCGCAAGCCGGATCCGGGGCCACCCATCGGCAAACCCATACTGATCGAGTTCTCAGCTCGCGATGCCGGGCTTGTCGAAGAGACGATCGCAATGGTCCGCGCCGAGATCGAGCAACACCCCGCCGTTGTCAATGTCGAGGACGGCCGGCCGCTGCCGGGTATTGAATGGCAGATCAAGGTCGACCGTGCGGAGGCGGCACGATTCGGAGCCGATATCACGCTTGTCGGCGCCATGGTGCAGCTCGTTACCAATGGCATCATGATCGGTGAATATCGCCCCGACGACAGCGACGACGAGATCGAGATTCGCGTGCGTTACCCGGCCCAGGACCGCAGCCTGGCGCAGCTCGACGAGCTACGCATACCGACGCCCGGCGGGCAGGTGCCGATCAGCACATTCGTCGAGCGGGTGCCGGCACAGAAGGTCAGCACGATTACACGCACCGACATGCGCCGCACGATGACGCTTGAAGCCGACGTTGCCGATGGCTATCTCGAGAACGATGTCATCGCGGAGCTGCAGCAGTTCGTGCCGACACTCGATATCGATCCGCGTGTCAGTGTTGCATTTCGCGGTTCGATCGAAGACCAGCGGGAAGACGAAACCTTCCTGGCCGAGGCCATGCTGATGGCCATAGCGATGATGGCGATCATCCTCGTGACCCAGTTCAACAGCATCTACCAGGCATTCCTGATACTGACGGCGGTCGTATTCTCGACGGGCGGCGTATTGCTCGGCCACCTGGTCATGGGGATGCCTTTCGGCATCATCATGAGCAGCATTGGTGTCATTACACTGGCCGGTATCGTCGTCAATAACAACATCGTGTTCATTGATACCTATAACGTACTGCGGCGTCGTGGCACCGATGCGTTCGATGCCATCCTGCGCACTTGCACGATGCGTCTCAGGCCGGTGCTGCTGACGACCGTGACGACGATCGTGGGCCTGATGCCGATGGTGCTCGGCGTCAACATCAACCTGATCGCGCGCGAAGTATCGATTGGCGCACCCAGTTCGCAGTGGTGGACACAGCTCGCTTCGTCCGTCGCCGGCGGGCTGGCGTTCGCAACGGTGCTGACGCTGTTCCTCACGCCAAGCCTGCTCATGATCCAGGCGCAGATCTCGGCGCGCCGGGCTGAAAAGCGCGCCGCCCGCAGCCAGGGGACCGCTCCCGCCACACCCTGAACGCCTGCTGCCGGAATTGTCTAATCCAAAACACGGATTCGTGCATCTAATGGATACACGGCGGCCAGAAACTGCCTGTGTATTGATAACTGATTGATTTTATTGGATTGGGCTTGGGAAAAATTGTGAAACAGGGGGTTGCGTTATACCGAACTAGTGTTATACTTCACTATAACACTAACGCAACACCACACACTGCACGATGATGAAGACACTGAATTCAAAACTCGCCATCCTGGCCCTGCTCGGCACCGCAGTACTCCCCGGCTGCGGTACCGGCGAGGCCAGCGCTACCATCGACTCCGAAGTGCGCGCGGCTACGCCTGTACCTGTCGAAGTGGCCGTTCCGGTCCGCGGCGACATCTTTGCGACGTACCATGCCACGGCAACGATCGAGTCCGACGCTGATGCGCCGGTCCTCGCCCGGGTCGCTGGCGAAGTCGTCGAACTGCTCGTTGAGGAAGGCGAGTTTGTCAAAGCCGGCCAGGTGCTGGCGCGCCTCGACGGCGAACGCAGCCGCCTCGCCATGCTGGCCGCCAAAGCCGACCTCGACCGCGTAAGCGGCGAGCTGCAGCGTTATGACGACCTGCACGAGCGCGGTCTTGTCAGTGCAGCCATGTACGACGGCCTGAAATACGATGTCGACGCGCTGCGTGCGGCGTACGAACTTGCCAGGCTCAATTATGACTACTCGCATATCCGCGCCACGATCAGCGGCGTGGTGTCTGCGCGCGACGTCAAGCTCGGCCAGTCGATCGAAGCCAACAGCGTCGCGTTTCGCATCACGGATACAAGCGAACTTGTAGCCTACCTGCAGATTCCGCAGTCCGAGCTGGCAAAGTTTGCATCGGGCCACCAGGCGACGCTTGAAGTCGACTCGATGCCCAATGCAGAGTTTGCTGCGACGATCGTCCGCATCAGCCCGACAATCGACACACGCAACGGCACGTTCCGCGCCACTGCAGTGATCAACAACGCCACAGGCGATCTCGTGCCGGGCATGTTTGCACGCTTCACGATTGCCTATGAAATGCATGCCAACGCATTGCTGATTCCGAACAGCGCCGTTGTCAGCGAAGATGAGCAGACGTCGGTCTACGTCGTGTCCGACGGCGCCGTCTCGCGTCGCCCGGTCGAGACCGGGATTGCCGACGACGGCCGCGTCGAAATTCTCGACGGCCTTGCCGAAGACGAGGAAATCGTGGTCGTGGGTCATTCCGGCCTGCGCGACGGCAGCAAGGTGCTGGCGAGCAATACAATACAGGACAGCTTCACGGGCTGACCGGTCGCGTCGCAGCGCGAGAGCTGCGGTCCACGCGCGAAACCATTAAGGGAGGATCTGATGTCGCTGAATCATGGGGTTCCAGCAATCATTGCCTGCGCATGCCTTTTGGGCGCCTGTGCGCAGGAAGGGGCCGAGCCGGAAGCTGTCGAAACCGAGGATGAGGAAGTTGTTGCCGTCCCGGTCGAGGTTGGCAAGCCGGTTCGGGGAGACATCTACGCTGTTTATTCCGGCACCGCACCTATAGAGGCCTTCGCCGAAGCCGATGTCATTGCCAAGGTCGCCGGCGAAGTCCGTGAAATCCTCGTCGAGGAAGGCGATGACGTCAAGCAGGGCCAGGTGATGGCGCGCCTGGATGGCGATCGACTGCGCCTCGAACTCAACGAATCCGAGGCGAACCTGCAAAAACTGCGGCGCGACTATGAGCGCAATGTTGACCTGAAGGAAAAAGGCCTGATCTCGACCGGCGACTTCGACAAGATTCGTTACGAAATGGAAGCGCTCGAGGCATCCTATAACCTCGCGAAGCTCGAGCTCGACTACACACAGATCCGGGCGCCTATCGATGGTGTCGTATCGAATCGATTCATCCGGCGCGGTAATACGATCGCCGTCAACGAAGCCGCATTTCGGGTCACCAGTTTCGATCCTCTCGTCGCTTACCTGCACGTTCCCGAACGCGAGTATCGCAGTATCAAGAAGGACCAGGTCGTCGGCATCGACATCGATGCGCTGCAGGGACAGCGCGTGGTCACCTCCGTGACGCGAGTTAGTCCGATCGTCGATCCCGAAACGGGCACCTTCAAGATAACAATAGAAATCAGCGACGAGCAGCGCCGCATCAAGCCAGGCATGTTCGGCCGCTTCAACATCGTTTACGACCAGCACGAAAATGTGCTGCAGATTCCGCGCAGTTCGATCATCGAGAACAGCGGCGAGATGAGCGTATTTGTCGTCGAGGACGGCAAGGCAGTGCGCCGCAGCGTCAGCACGGGCTACAGCAACAGCGGCATGGTCGAAATCACAGACGGCCTGAGCGATGACGACCGCGTCGTCACGGTCGGCCACGTCGGGCTCAAGGATGATGCCGTTGTAACGGTCATCAATGCGACCGAAGAAGCGCAGGTGAGCGACAATGCGCCGACTGATTGAGATAGCGACAGAACGTCGCGTCACGATCGTCATGCTGATGGTCGCGATCGTGCTATTCGGCATGGTGTCCCTGTCACGGCTCAAGATGAACCTGCTGCCGGACATCTCCTACCCGACCGTGACAGTACGCACGGAGCTGACCGGCGCGGCACCGGTCGAGGTCGAGAACCTGCTGACCAAGCCGATCGAGGAAGCCGTTGGCGTTATTCGCAACGTCAGGCTGGTGCGTTCCGTGTCGCGATCCGGCCAGTCGGATGTGACACTCGAGTTTCTGTGGGGCACCGACATGGATATCGCCGGCGTCGACGTTCGCGAGAAGCTCGATATCCTGAACCTGCCGCTCGAGGCCGATCGCCCGTTGCTGCTCAGGTTCGACCCATCGTCGGAGCCCATCATGCGGCTCGGCCTCCTTTACAAGGAAGATGCGGCACTCGACCAGGCCGGCAATGAAGCGCGACTCAAGTCCCTGCGACGACTCGCCGAAGACCGCATCAAGACCGATCTCGAGGCCGAAGAAGGCACTGCTGCCGTCAAGGTCAGCGGCGGACTAGAGGATGAAATTGAAATTCGTGTCGATCAGCAGAAGCTTTCGCAGCTCGGCATCAGCATCAACGAGATAGCAGCCCGAATTCGTGCAGAAAACGTCAACCTGTCGGGCGGCCGTCTCGAGGAAGGCAATCAGCGTTTCCTCGTTCGAACGCTCAATGAGTTCCAGACTGTCGATGAAATGCGCGATGCGATTGTGGCCTCTATCGCGGGCCGTGCTGTTTACCTGCGCGATGTCGCAACCGTCCAGCGCGGCCACAAGGATCGTGAAGCTATTACGCGCGTTCGCGGGCAGGAATCGGTGGAACTCGCGGTTTACAAGGAAGGCGATGCCAACACCGTGCAGGTGGCAAACCGCATCAGCACACGCCTTGACGCGATTAACGAGTCGCTGCCGGACGATATCGAGCTGATTACGATCTACGACCAGTCGAAGTTCATCTCGTCCTCGGTCAGCGACGTACGCAATGCGGCAATTCTCGGCGGCATCATCGCGATTGTCGTGCTGTACGGTTTCCTGAGCGATTCGCGGGCGACGACGATCACTGGCATCGCAATCCCGGTGTCAGTCATCGGCACGTTCCTGCTGATGTACCTCAACGACGTGTCTTTGAACATCATGTCGCTCGGCGGCATCGCGCTGGCCGTCGGCATGCTCGTCGATAATTCCATCGTCGTGCTCGAAAACATCGTGCGCAAGAAGGAACAGGGCGAAAGTATTCTCGACGCCGCGCGCAACGGCACCTCGGAAGTTGCCGGTGCCGTCGTCGCAGCCACGCTGACCACCATCGCGGTCTTCTTCCCGATGGTGTTCATCTCCGGTATCGCCGGCCAATTGTTCCGTGACCAGGCGCTGACAGTGACCTTCGCCCTGGTCTTCTCCCTGATTGTCGCACTGACGCTGATCCCGATGCTCGCGGCCCTGGGAGGCAGCAAACGCTACTCCAATGAAAACGAGATGACGACGCCAGGCCGGTTCACACGCATCGTCGCTTTCGTCGTTCGTATGCTTGGCTATGGTTTTGCGGCATTAAGGTGGGTGTTCTGGGCCCTGCTGTGGATTCCGAGCAAGCTGCTGCAGGGACTGTATGGTGCCATCGTGGCTGTATATCCCGCGCTGCTGAAATGGTCACTGCATAATCGCGCCGCCGTACTCGTCACCGCGGCACTGATCTTTGTCGGCACGATGTCGCTGATTCCGCGCCTCGGCACCGAGCTGATTCCGCAACTGTCACAGGGTGAGTTCAATGTCGACCTGCGGCTGACGCCCGGTGCGCCGCTTGCTGAAACGGACCGTGCTATCCAGGCTGCGCAAAGTGTTGCTGCCGATATTCCGGATGTGGCGCTCGATTTCTCGGTTGCGGGTACCGGCAATCGCCTCGACGCCAACCCGGTCGACGCGGGAGACAATACCGGTACGCTGAGCATCGCGTTGCGGCCCGGCTCGGGACGACGGGAAGAGAACGCTGTCATGGACGCAATGCGTGCCGAACTCGTCCGCCTGCCGGGTGTGCAGTACGAATTCAGCCGCCCGGCCCTGATGACCTTCGCAAGCCCGTTACAGATCGAAATCTCCGGATACGACCTCGACGGACTGTCACGGGTGAGCCGTATGGTTGTCGATGAAATGTCGGCATCGGATCGCTTTGCCGACATAAGAACCACGGTCGAGCGTGGCAACCCCGAAATCCAGATTGTGTTTGACCAGGAGCGCGCCGCCAAACTCGGCCTGCCCGTTCGCGATATTGCCGACCGTGTCGTGGCTAACGTGCGCGGCGAGCTCGCCACGCGTTATACGTGGCGCGACAAGAAGATAGACGTACTCGTGCGCAGCGTGGACACGCGCCAGTCCAGCATCGAGGACATTCGTCGCCTGATCGTCAACCCGGCATCCGATCGGCCGGTATCGCTCGACGCCGTCGCGGACATCAGCGTGTCACAAGGGCCCGCGGAAATTCGCCGCGTCGCTCAGCAGCGTGTCGCCATTATTACGGCCAACCTCGCCTACGGAGACCTCGGCGCGGCTGCGGTCGAAGCCGGCGCCATCCTGAATCGTGTGCCGATGCCGGATGGCATCAGCGCCCTCGTGTCGGGCCAGAGCGAGGAAATGCAGGCGTCGTTCCAGTCGATGCAGTTCGCACTCGCACTCGCGATCTTCCTGGTCTACCTCGTCATGGCGTCGCAGTTCGAGTCGCTGATCCACCCGTTTGTCATCCTGTTCACGATACCGCTGGCGCTCGTCGGCGCCGTGCTCGCACTGTTCATCACGGGAACGACGATCAATATCGTCGCGTTGATCGGTGTGATCATGCTTGCCGGCATCGTCGTCAACAACGCGATTGTGCTTGTTGACCTGATCAACCAGTTGCGTGCGCAAGGCAAGGAACGAATCGAAGCGATCATGGAAGCCGGCAGCGCCAGACTGCGGCCGATCCTGATGACCTCGCTGACGACCGCACTCGGTCTGCTGCCGATGGCTGTCGGTTTCGGCGAAGGTGCGGAGGTGCGTGCGCCGATGGCAATCACGGTGATCGGTGGATTGCTCGTATCGACATTCCTGACGCTGGTCGTCATCCCCGTGGTCTATTCGCTCATGGATCGCAAGCAGTGGTCGACAGTCACACAGGCGGCCTGATGAGACACACCGAGATTGCACTGACGCGTCCCGTTACAACCGTAGTAACGTTTGTCGCGCTTGCACTCGTCGGCCTCATCGCCGCGCGAATGTTGCCGCTGGAGAAATTCCCGGACATCGAGTTTCCGGGCATTTTTATCCAGGTGCCCTATCCGGGCTCGACGCCCGAAGAAGTTGAGCGCCTGATCACCCGGCCTATCGAGGAGGCGCTCGCAACGCTATCCGGCGTCGAGACCATGTTCTCCAGCTCCAGCGAAGAGCAGGCGCAGCTGTTCCTGCGGTTTGGCTGGGACGAGAGCATGGGCGCCAAGGGTATCGAGGCACGCGCCAAGGTCGACAGCATACGGCACCAGCTGCCCGAGGACGTTCGCCGGATTTTCATTTTTACGGGCTCCCTCGGCGACCAGCCCGTGCTGCAGCTGCGTATCTCGAGCGACCGTGACCTGTCGGACAGTTATGACCTGCTCGACCGCCTCGTCAAACGGCGCCTCGAGCGCATCGACGGCGTATCCCAGGTTCAGTTGCAGGGCGTGGACCAGCGTGAGATTCGCATCCTGCTCAAGTCCGACAGGCTCGCACAGCATGGCATCGACATTGCATCGCTGCGCGATCTGTTGCTGCGCAGTAACTTTGCCGTAAGCGCCGGCAAGATCACCGCCGGTGATGAGCGTTTCAGTGTACGGCCTCGCGGTGAATTCGACTCGGTCGAACAGATCCGCAATATCGTCATCAATGAAGGCGGTTTGAGACTTCGTGACGTCGCGGATGTCGAGCTGCGCACCCCCGACAGAAACTACGGCCGCCACCTCGATCAGAAATATGCTATCGGCATTTCCGTCAGCAAGTCGACGGGCGCCAACCTGGTCGAGGTTACCGATCGCGTGATCGCGGAAGTCGAGAAGATCGGAGAACTGCCTCAGATGCAGGGCATTAACATCTTCCCGTTGGACAACCAGGGCGACAGCGTCAAGGACTCGCTGTCCGACCTGCTCAACGCGGGGCTCGTGGGGGGGCTCCTTGCCATGGTTGTGCTGTACCTGTTCCTGCGGCAGGCATCGACAACGCTGATCGTAATGGCGTCAGTGCCATTCTCGTTGCTGATCACTCTCGGCGCGCTCTACTTTTTCGACCTGACACTTAACATCCTGTCGATGATGGGCCTGATGCTCGCAGTAGGCATGCTGGTCGACAACGCTGTTGTCATCACTGAAAGTATTTTCCGGGAACGGTCCGAGAGCGACCTGAGCCCGAGGGCATCGACTCTCAAGGGTGTGCGTGAAGTCGGCTTGGCCGTGATCACCGGCACGACAACGACAATTGCCGTGTTCGCGCCGCTGATCTTTGGAACAAAGTCGGAAATTTCGGTCTTCATGACACACGTCTCGGTGACAATCATCGTCGCACTGCTCGCGTCGCTGCTGATCGCGCAGACGCTGGTGCCCATGCTTGCCGAACGCGTGCCTGTGCCGCCGAGACCGAAGTCAGGCGGCCTGATGATGCGTCTTACGCGGCGCTACGAGCGTAGCCTGTCGTGGATCGTAAAGCGCCCATACTGGACAGCAGGCGGCATCGTTCTCACCGTCGTCATCGGTGTATTGCCGCTGGTGCTGGGACTCGTAAAGTTCGATACGTTCCCGCAGGACGTCGGGCGCCGCCTGTTCACGCAGTTCAACCTGGAGGGCCAGTATTCCCTGGAGCGAATCGAAGATTCGGTCGACAAGGTTGAAGATTACCTGTATGCGCGCCAGGAGGAATTCAACATCCGCGCGGTCTATAGCTATTTCGACCTGGAGCAGGTCCAGATGACGGTCCTTCTGACTGACGAAGAAGATGCCACACTGCCCACGAAAGAGGTAATCGACCGTATCGAGGCCGACATGCCGAATATTGCCATCGGCAAAGTGACCTTCGAGAGAGAAATGCAGGGCGGCGCTGAAGGATTCAGCATCCAGATCTCGGGAGATTCGACTACGGTGCTCAATGATCTCGGTGTCGACATCACGCGGGCGCTGGCGGTAATTCCGGGGCTCAAGGATGTCCGTTCGGATGCCGAAAGTGGCGACAAGGAAGTGCGCGTCATAATTGACCGCGACCGCGCGGCGGCGGCCGGCATGACCACTTCCGACATTGCCACCAACATCGCGATCGCCATGCGTGGCGAGAACCTGCGTGAATTTCGCGGTGAGTCAGGCGAAGTTGCGGTTCGCGTGGCGTTTCGCGAAGACGAAAAACAGTCCATCGAGCAGCTCGCCGACCTGCCGCTCTACAACCCGGAAGGAGAGCGTATTACGCTTGGCAGCGTCGCCACCTTGCGCATCGGCCAGGCGCCCGCCACGATTCGTCGCACCGACCGGCAAACTGCCGTAATCCTGTCCGGAAATCTTGAAGAAGATACTACGCTCGATGATATAAGGCCGATGGTCGAGGATATGATGGCGCAGATCGACCTGCCGCCCGGCTACAGCTGGAAGTTCGGACGTGGGTTCGAACGCCAGGACGAAACGCAGCAGATGATGGCGCAGAACATCATGCTGGGCATTGCCTGTATCTTCCTCGTCATGGCAGCCCTGTTCGAATCGATGCTGTTCCCGCTCGCCATCATTCTCGGTTCGATCGTGTTCTCGATCTTCGGCGTCTTCCTGTTCTTTGCGGCCACGGGAACAACATTCTCATTCATGGCGTCGATCGGCATCATGATCCTGATTGGCGTCGTCGTGAACAACGGCATCGTCCTCGTCGACCACATCAACAACCTCCGGATGCGGGGCATGCCGCGTAACGAGGCCATTGTCGAAGCCGGCCGTGACCGCTTGCGGCCGATCCTGATGACAGTCGCTACGACGATTGTTGGCCTCACGCCGCTCGCGATGGGCGCAACCCAGGTAGGCGGTGACGGCCCGCCCTATTACCCGATGGCCAGGGCAATCATCGGCGGGCTCGCCTTTTCGACGCTGGTCTCACTGCTCGTTGTGCCGGCGCTGTACATCTACTTTGACAACCTGTCGGCATGGGGCCGCAAAGTCATGCGGACTTCCCGCGGCGAAATCCTGCAGCCGCCGCCAGTCCAAGAAGCAGGATAGTAAGGCCGCCTGTCGCACCACCACCGCGGTGATTGTTGACGACAATGACGTCGGGCACATCGGGTGTATCTCGCCCCGCATCTTCAAGTGGCAGGAATGCAAGCTCCGACGTGTCCTCGGGGCCGTACCACGCCAGGAAGTC
>JARRLQ010000024.1:0-2271 GCA_037386905.1 Woeseiaceae bacterium | reverse complement strand
CAAGCTCCGACGTGTCCTCGGGGCCGTACCACGCCAGGAAGTCATGCGTGTCCGCGTCGAACAGTTCGATGAGGATGTCGTAGCTTGCTGCCGGGTAGCCGCTGATGAGCTCCGTAACGATGACGTACTCGTCTTCACTGGAGGCGCCGAACAGCGTGAAGTCCTCGGTCACTGCGTACTCGTTCCACGGCCCGCCGTCCTGGCTCAGGTAAACCACTGCATAAACGTCGGCAAACGCGTACCACTTGTCTGCATCGAACAACAGGTCGATGCCATGGAAGTAACCGTCGTTATCATGATCATTGAACAGTACGACATCGGCCGTATAGAACCAGAAGTCGACATTCGCCGTTTGCGAGACCTGCGCCTCGGACTTGGACATAGCTACCGGTGACTTACCGATCACGCGGTCGCCCTGGGTCCTCAGCGCCGCGAACTCATCTTCCCTGGTTACACCGGGCATGCCTTCATCGCGTTCAGCACGCGTGCTTTGCGTCGTAACAGAAACACGCGGCTCCTCTTCGGCGAGAGCATCGACGGAGATGAGCAGTAAGCCCGCGACAAGCAGTACCCAGGTTGCAACCTGAGACCGACTGACGGACAGTGCGTAAGTAATCATCACTAACTCCTTGTTGGTGCATGGTGACTACCATTTAAAGTCCACCTCTCTGAATCGTTGCTGAACTCGTAGGCAAACTTCAGTCGAAATGCGATGATGTTCAGCTGTCGTTAAGTTTCACGGCGAAATTCACCCATGCTTCACGACGTCCGCCACGATTCGACGGCTCACGCTGTTGGTTTCATGTTGCTCGGTGTATCGGGCGGCCTCGGCCTGGACCTGTGTGCAAAAGCGTTGCTCGTTGACTATTCGCTCGAGCAATTCGTATTTCTGCGCAGCCTGATCGGCGTCTCGATCTTCCTGTTGCTCGGCAGGCAATTCGGCGGTTGGCAAAGTCTCGTTACGGCGCGGTGGCGCTGGCACCTGCTACGCACCCTGCTTTCGACCATCACGATGTTCGCGTTTTTCTATGGCCTCGCCAACATGCCGCTCGTCGACGCCCTTACGCTCGGCTTTACTGCGCCGCTCATGGTGACGGCGTTATCGGTGCCGTTTCTTGGCGAACACGTCGGCTGGCGGCGGTGGCTTGCCGTCGTGGCAGGTTTCACCGGCGTGCTCATCATCCTTCGGCCAGGGGTAACCCAGGTATCGTTCGCGACGGTATCGGTACTGATCGCAGCGTTCACCTATGCATGCATGGCGATTACCTCGCGCAAGCTATCAGCCACCGAGTCCGGCTACGCGCTGTCGGTTTACGTCGTCGCCGGGCCAATGATTGTTTCGGCGACGATGCTGGGTGGTGGCGGCTGGCAGGTCCCGGATGGACAGGGTTGGCTCCTGTTCACGCTGGCCGGAATGTGCTCGGTCGTGACGTGGGTGGGCATTGTAGGTGCATATCGCCGCGCATCACCGGCACTGCTCGCACCGTTCGAGTACACGGCACTGATCGGCGGCGCTCTCGCCGGTTACCTGATCTGGAATGAAATCCCCGACGAATGGGTCATCGTCGGCGCGACAATCATCATCGCATCGGGGCTGTTCGTCGTGTACCGCGAGCTTGGTGGCGTGATCTCGAGGAAGTGGCTTAGCTTACGTCCCCGACGGTGAGTCCGGCCATTTCGGCTGGCGTGACCTTGAGCACGGCGGCAACCTCGTTAAAGAAGTCAACCTCGAGCGGACTCACTTCCGAATCGATGCGGAACACATCGGCAAGCGCGTGAACGGTATCCACACGATCAGCGTTGCGCATTTTGTCACGCACACTGTGCAGGTACTTGACCAGGGTCGTCTTGGCGTACAGCTCCTCGCGAGCCGCCAGGCGAACGTCCCGCGACGTGAAGTCCTCGCCGGTGCGCTCTTTCAGGATCTCGACAATGCGATCTACTTCCAGCGGATGAATGTGAATATCCGCGTCTGCTGCGCGCGACAACGTCATCAGCAGCACTTCCTTGTACAACGCGTTCTGCTCGTCCTCACCGATATCCGAGCCGCCGAAGATTTTCAATACACTCTTAAGATCTGCGATTGCCATTGTGTTCTCACTGTCAGTTTTTGTTTCGGCGCGGGTGCCGCGACCGAGGCAAGTACCGGAGTATACACGGCCAATATTTATAGGCTAGTGGCCGGCCGAGCTGGATATCATAGCGCATCAAATGGGCGTTTTATACCCTTGTTTCTAGTCGATATTTTTCTTGGCATCGACGCGTTTTTTT
>JARRLQ010000023.1:0-24478 GCA_037386905.1 Woeseiaceae bacterium | reverse complement strand
TGCGACAAGCCACTGACGGCGAGCCTCGAGGAAGCCGACCAAATGGCGAACGTCGTGAAAGAGAGCGGCAAGCTGTTTGCGCTGACCCAGACCTACACAGGCTACCCGATGGTGCGCGAAGCCCGGGAACTGGTCCCGGGAACTGGTTGCAGCCGGCAAGATCGGCGCATTGCGCAAGGTACAGGTCGAATACAACCAGGACTGGTTGATGGAACCACTCGAGCAACAGGGTCAGAAGCAGGCGGCGTGGCGCACCGACCCGGCGCGCGCCGGCATCAGCTGTTGCGTCGGCGATATCGGCACCCACGCGCACAACCTCGTGGAATTTATCTCCGGGCAAAAGGTTGCGTCGATCTGCGCCGAGCTGACGAGTTTCGTAGAGGGACGCCAGCTCGATGACGACGCCAGCATGTTGTTGCGCCTCGACGGCGGCGCGCGCGGCACGCTGGTGTGCTCGCAGATCACCTGCGGAGAGGAAAATAACCTGACGATCAGGCTTTACGGCAGCAAGGCCGGGCTCGAGTGGCATCAGCAAGAGCCGAATACGCTCAGGGTGAAGCCGGCGGGCAAACCTTGGGAGTCCTACCGTACGGGCGGCGGCTATCTTGCCGAGGCGGCAGTAGCCGCCACGCGCACACCGGCGGGGCACCCCGAGGGTTACCTCGAAGCCTTTGCCAACATTTACCGTGACTTTATGGCCGATCTGCATCGTGTCGCAGCTGGCGAAGCTGCCGTCGGCGACTATCCCGGTATAGACGAGGGCCTGCGCGGCATGCGCTTCGTGCAGGCCTCGGTGGACAGTTCGGAAGGCGGCGCCATCTGGGTCGACGTTTGACGAGACCAGGGACCAAAGCAAAATGACAGCAGCTGATTTCGCGATCAGCCTGGACATGGTGAATCGCCATTACCAGGAACCGAATCGCAACCGCTATGAAAGCAAATATTTCTGGGAAGAACTCTACCGGCTGATCTCGGCGGCGGGCTTTCGCGCAATTGAGGTGCCGTACGAGCCTGTGTGGCAGTTCGGTGGCCGGAGCGGCGTACCGTTTACGCGATATTGCGTCAACGCCAAGTATGGCGATACGGCACGGTATCGCAGTTTCCTGGCCAACAACGGCATCGACGAGATCGCCGGCGTGACGTTCGATCCCAACCTGTTCATGCGAAATGACAATCTTGATTTCTACTTTGGCGCGACAGGGCACTTCGCGGGCGAGGCACTGGATCACGCCGCCGATCTCGGCGCCGGTTACTTCGCTGTTTCTCCGACGCCGTACTGTGGGCGGGTCCGGCACTATCATCCGAACCTGGATGAGGCCAGCTTCATAGCTCGCACGCGGGAGCTGCTTGCGAGCCTGGCCGAGCAGGCTGAAAGGGCGGACATCCGTTTGGCGGTGCGCAACGAGTACTGGAGCATGCTTCGTGGCGATCGCCTCTTCGACATGCTTGATGGACTTCCCGGAAGCGTACGTATCGATGCCGACGTTGCCAGCCTGCAGATTGGCGGGACAGATCCAGTGGTCTTTATCCAGGATCATTTCGATCGCATCGGCAGTGTCCATCTGACCGATACTTCCTTCGTGGATGACGATGAAACATGGAAGACAGCAAACCCGGAATTTCCGGCGCGACGTCCGACCCAGGTTTATCGCGATCTCGGCGAAGGAAGCGTCAATCTGAAGGCGGTTTACGCATCGCTGCAGCAGTTGGGGTACTCAGGGGCCATTACCTGCAGTTGCCGGCAGACACGGGATCACGTGCGCGCGTTGTTGCGGATGCGGGCATATATCAAGAACCAACTTGCTGCGGCACACTAATCCGGAGATTGTCATGTCGAATATTCGCTACGCCAACATGTGTCATTGGAAGGCGATCCCGTACCGGCAGATCGACAACTTCCGCGACTTCTACTACGAAGATAAATCGAATTCCGCCTACTACTCTGATTGGGACAGGATACTTCGGTACCAAAGTGCGCTCGGTTTCGAGGGCATTGAACTTGCACCTTGGGACATGGCCGATTTGCTGCCGCTGTTCGGGTCGCCGACCGAATTCACGGCGTTTGCCAAGGAGCGCGGTATCGAGGTCATCGGCATGTTCCACGGCGCGCACGCCGCGCACGACGCCTCGCATTTCGACGAGGTCGTGCAGGCTGGTCGGGAAGCGGTGGACACAATCGTCGAGTTCGGCGGCATCCACATGAATACCTGCCCGACATCGAACTATTTCGGTACCGGTCCGCTGAGCCGCGAGCAGGTGCGGCAGTGTGCGAAGGCGCTCAATGAGGTCGGCCGTTATGCCACCGACCACGGCATCATGGTCGGATTGCACAACGAATTCTTTTGCGCCATCAACCGTGACAACCATCGCGAGTTCATCGACCTGACCGACCCTGGTCTCGTGCACTACTGCGTCGATACGGCGCAGGTGGCGATCATGGGCGAAGACCTGGTGACATTTTACGAGGACTACCACGAGCGTATCTGCACGTTCCATCTCAAGGACACGGGCACGCCGAATCTGCCCGACGAGGTGCGCTACTCGCAGGACCCGGAAATCACCGATGACGGGACGCGCTGGTTCTGGGAGCCGGGTGAGGGCGTCCTGGATCTGGAAGGTCTTTACCGGTTACTCAAGAAGCACGAGTTCAAAGGCTGGATGTCGATCGAGTATGACGGTACGCCGGACCTCCTGGCATCGATGGCGCTGACGCGCTACTACCTCGACAATACGCTACGGCCTGTTTACGACTAGCGCCGTGCCGTCAGGCGGCGCTGCGGATGTCCCGCGTGCCCTGGTATTCCTGCGCGATGTACTCGCAAGCCCGTGTCGTTAGTGCCATCGTCGTCAGGGTCGGTCCGCAGGTACCGTTTGAAACAAAGCAGCTACTGTCGGTGACAAAGACATTGGGCACATCCCAGCACTGGTTGTGGGCGTTGAGTACCGAGGTTTTCGGGTCGGTGCCCATGCGCGCGCCGCCACATTCGTGAATCGCGGCGCCCATCGCCATGCTGCGCTTGTAGCCGAACCGGAACATCATCTTTTCGAACCAGCCGGCTTCAGGCAGGAACTTCTCGGTTTTGTCGATGCCGAGCAGGCTGATTGCAAAGTCGATCTCGTAGCCTGCCTCTCGTGACATTTCCTTTATGGCATCGACTTCGGCGCGCAGCAATTTGCGCTCGTTGTCCGTCAGTTTGACGTTGATGTGTGGTACTGGCATGCCCCAGGCATCTTTACGCCGCCCGTTGAGCGTTATCGAATTCTCCTGATATGCCGGCATCTCGCCCTGGCCCATGAAACCGTAGACGGCCGGGTGGTCTTCCGGTACCGGGCCGCGGCCGATGACGCCTTGCACGTTGAAGCCCTTGACGAAGTCCGGATGCGTCACGCCGTCGAGGTTGGTAAACCGCGGCATATAGATACCGCCGTGATTGTTGGCCGGCGAAGTGCCGTCGACGAGTTCCCAGCCGTTGCTGCCTGGCACCGTGCCGAAAATCAGTGACGGGCACTGGTCCATGAAATACTTGCCCAGCAGTCCCGATGAGTTACCGACTCCATCAGGATGCTTCGTGCATCCCGAATTGAGGAGAAGGCGAATCGATTCGATCGTCGATGCACAAACGACGACGACGTTTGCCGAGACGCTGTGGCGCTGTTTCGTCCCCGCGTCGATATACGTCACGCCCGTCGCATTACCTGTCTGCGGATCGATGTCGATGCGTTCCACGATCGCATTCGCCTGCAACTTCAGACGTCCCGTTGCCTCGGCGGCGGCAAGTGTTGCCGACGTGCGCGTACCGGTGGCCGCGTCCTCGGGTGTTGCCTCTTCCATGACGTAGCGCCATGGAACGACCTTGCGCTCGGGCCACCGGGATTCGACCGTGCGTTTGAAGCCTTGCTCGAGCTCGCCGAGGCCTGCTGTCTTGCGGTACCTGCCATCCGGCAGGTTCGGTATGCCGTCGCTCGTGCCGACCACACCGAGAAAATCTTCCACGTGGTCGTAGTAAGGCGCGAGATCGTCGTAACTGATTGGCCAGTCTTCGCCGACGCCGTCGCGGCTCGCTCCCTTGAAGTCGTAGTCAGACATACGAATGACGACACGTCCCCAGGAAAGGATTCGACCGCCAACATGCCGGCCGCGATACCAGGCGAAGTACTGGCCCGCCGGGTGCGTGTACGGATTCTGCCGGTCGTTGACGAACAGGAAGCTTTTCTCGGGACTGAAAAATGTCGCGCCGGCCTGCACGTGCTGTCCCTTGATACCGGCGATGACCCGCGACATCGAACCTATCGTCTTGAATCCGCCCTCGGTGCGGAACATGGTCTCGTCCAGCTTTGGTCCCGCCTCGAGTACCAGCGTCTCCAGGCCACGCTCCGCCAGTTCTTTGGCAGCGACTCCGCCGGTAGCTCCGGACCCGACGACAATCGCGTCGTATTGTTTTTTGTCTGACATTATTTGGCTATCCCCAGATCTCGATCATTACGGTGAACTTGACAGATGCCGGAATTATATAGAATATGAATTCTAATTTTCAAGGGGAACAGCCGAGGCACCTGTTTAGGCAAGAGAATGCAGGGGCTTCAAATGCCTGTAAATAAAACTTTTGTTTCAGTTCTGGAGCGGCGAGCTTCAGGGCAGGGAGGATTCAAAATGTTCGAGCTGTCAGTCAATCTCGAGTATATGTTCCAGGAGGCCGGCGAGGCTATCGAGGACCGCGTTGCGGCCGCGGCCGCCGCGGGCTACCGCTATGTCGAGTTCTTCTCGACCGCGAATCGCGACATCGACGCGATCTCGAAGGCACTCAAGGATAACGACACTGTGCTCTGGACGGTCGTGACCGACCCGCGGACGATGCTCGTGGACCCGGATACCCACGAGACTTTCCGCGGATTGTTTCGGCAAACGGCGGAAAGCGCACGAACCATGGGCTGTACGCATGTCGTTGTCGGCTCGGGCCTGGCGGTTCCCTACCAGAAACGCCCGGAACAGCTGGAGACGGTCGCCAAAGCCGTGTCATCGATCGTGCCCATTGCCGAAGAACTCGGTGTCACGATCTTCCTGGAAGCTGTCAACATCCGGCACGATCATCCTGGTGTCCTGTTCAGCAGGACGGAGGATTCGGTGGCCGTTGCGCGGGCTGTCGACTCACCGCGCGTTCGGATCCTGTATGACATGTACCACTCGATTACCGAGGGTGAAGATCCGTCCGAAGTCCTGCCGCCAATCATCGATCTCGTCGATCATGTGCAGATCGCGGATGTCCCGGGCAGGGGTGAACCGGGAACCGGTACCGTTGACTGGCCAGCGAAGTTGCAACTTCTCAAAGACGTCGGCTATGAGGGACTTGTCGGTGTCGAGTGCCAGGCAACCAGGACACCGACGGCGGACGCCCTGCAGTACATACAGCAACTCTGTGCGCAGAGCTGAATCCCCAGACCCCGAGGGAATCACGATGACCAAACCGACTACGAGCCTGCTGATCAGCTTGTGCGCGGCAACACTGGCTGCCTGCGCTCCTGATAACGCCGAAGTAAACGAGCGTATTGCACAACTCGAGCACGAGCTCGAGCGTGCAAGCGCACGCGGCGAGATCGAGAACGTCTACAACCGTTACCAGTACCTGCACACGGTTTTCGAAGACGATAAGATCATAACGGACCTGTGGGTGAAGGAGGGCACGCCCGGCGTCAGCGCCCAGTACACCAACACGGGTGTTTACAACACCTGGGAGAGCGTGATGGCCTACCACCGCGACCGGCCATCACCAAAGGGCAAGCTGCTCATCCACTACAACACGTCACCGGTCATCGAAGTTGCCGAAGACGGAAAGTCCGCGAAGGGTGTCTGGATCACGGCGGGCGTCGAGTCCGGTCTCGCCGCGCCGGAAAACGCGGAAAAGGCGCCGCAGGCGTTCTTCGAAGACAGCCTCGTCAACGGGCAGCAAGTGTGGGCGCACTGGACGTTTGCACGCCACCATCTCGACTTCCTGAAGCAGGACGGCGAATGGCGTATCTGGCATTTCCGCACCGTCGAACTCGCCCGCGCGCCATTCGGCAAGGACTGGATCAGCTTCGCATCTGTCCTCGAAAACGTGCCCGAGGCCGGCAAGTTCCACAACGACATTCTCTATTTTGGCGACGACGGCAAGGTCGTGTTCTATCCTGAACACGACGGGCCGCCGAAGTACGAGGCATACGGGTACCGGACGACCGAGGCGATGCAGCTGCAGCCGCCGTTGCCGGAGCCGTATCAGACATTCGACGAGACCTTCGAGTACTGATTAGCGCTGCCGCGAACCGGGACGAGAGTTCCGGATAATGCGCATCCTCGTTGATTGTGTACGCCTGTCAGGCGACTGACATCGTCTTCCGGTCCGTTGTGGTCGGCGTAAACGGCAGGTAGGAAACGCGCATGCGCACGCCAACCTGGATCTCGTGCTCACCGTCGGCAAGTCCGCCCGGAATCCTGGCGCTGACGAGTGCTTTCTCACCGAAGTTCCAGCGGTCGCCGTACTCGGTTTCCATCTCGTCGAGCGTCCATGTGTTGCCGCGCACAGAGAAGCGCACGTTTTCACGCGGAATAGTCTCGCCATCGACTGTGACTGCGATGTCTTCGACCATCGAAAGACCAAGGCCGCGGTAGTACGGAAGTCGTGCAAGGAGTGAAAAGGCGTCGCCATCGTCGAGTTTCTCGAGGCTGTCGGGCACGATAATCTTGTCGTCAAACATGGTCACGCTCCTGCCTGCGCCACGGCGGGCGCGTCGTTAATAAGTTGTTCCAGCATTGCCTGCTGGCGGCGGACCTGTTCCACCGAGTCCACTTCGTACGCGTCCTCGATCCAGCGATTGCCTTCGTACTCCGAGCAGATATAGCCGTCGTAGCCGCCTTCCTTCAGTACTGCAACGATTTCATGATATGGAATGGAAGGCTCGACGAGGTCCTCGGTCATCTCGTAGAACTTGCCGTGGATGTTATGGATGCGATCCATGTAGTCGAGCATGCGCCTTGGCTCAAATGCTGCGTTGTGGCGCAGCGTTTCGGCCATGGCGATTGCGGGTCCTTCGCCACCCATCGCCCGCACGTCGTTGACAACGTACTCACTGAGCACGCGGTCTGCGTAGGCCTTCTCGACGTAGTCTGCAATCTTCTGCGGTACGCCGTTGCGAACAAAGCGTTCTTTCCAGCACGGTGGAAACGCGTGCAGGAACATGCCCATATCAGGCAGGAAACCAAGCGCGTCGGAACCGGACTTGTCGTATGCCTCGGCGTGACGAATGATCCACGGATGGTCGAAATGCAGTGGTGCGTGTACCTCGATCAGTATCTTGATGCCCGCTTCCTCCGCGTAGGGCGCGGCGGCCACAAGCACCTCCGGTGCGACCGACACCAGCGAGCGTATGTACTTCATGCCAAGACGTTTGCCGAAATCGATGTCGTTCTTCACGCTTGCGACCTGCTCATCGAACGGCATTTCACGCCCTTTGTAGCGCTTGTAGTCGAGCATGAAATCGTGGCTGACGGGCACTGCATCGTACTTCTTCATCAGTGCGTGCCAGTTATCGATGTCGGCTTTGTCCACTGGCTTTTCCGGGTGGTTCCAGAACGTCTGCTCGCCGACGATCTCGATGCCCATCGCGCCCATCGCGGCACAGGCACGAATACAGTCCTCGAGGTTCATCAACCCGAGAAACGTCTCGTTCTGGAAACTGTAGAGGCTCACGCCCCGCTTGATAGTCATTGCTTGCTCCTTACTTTGAATCCGTGTCGAAATCCTGTGCCCAGGTCTCAACGGGAATTGTCACGTCGCCCGTGGCTGCCCATTCGGCGCCGCGCGCAATCAGCCCGCGAGTACCGTCGTACTGCAACGTGTCGGGACCGTGCCCGAGGCTGATGCAGAACACGCGCCCATCGCCATACTCGACGGTCCACACCTGTGGGTGTTCTTCGTTCATGCCGGCCATCTTTGCCAATGCCTCGGGCGTGTACAGCTCGGCCGGGTACTTCGGGCCGGCCCTTTCCGGCGCATAACTCTGCGAATCGTCGAACGCCGCTGCGAGCACGCGCACCTTGGCATCGGGGTGCCAGTACATGTTTGCGTACAGGTCCTCGTTGAGTGCCCAGTAGTACTCGCGCATGCCGCTCGTCACGGGATGCTCACGATCGATGACGTGCACCATGAAGCCGTTGGGCGGCGATCGCCGGCTGCCATGGAACGGCCGCATCGTGCCGCCGGCGAGTCGCTCGAACTCGGGCCAGCTCGGCGAACCCATGTTGAAGGAAGCGTGGTAGACGACGACTCCGCCACCATTCTCGACGTAGTCGAACAACGCTTTCTCGGCGACCGGTCCCCAGCGCTTCTCGTGCCTGTCGGTGTAGTTCCAGCGGCCGAGGTAATTAATCAGCACGACATCATAGGGATCGAGTGTCGCGGCCGTTGCCGATGAAAAGTCCTCGATAATGCGTACGTCGAAACGGCCGGTTGCCTGCAACTGTGCGCGCAAGAGGTTGTTGATGCCGGTCCAGTCGTGTTCGTAGCTGTTCTCGCCGGTGATAATGAGCAGCTTCAGGTGGTCGCCCGGTACGACCGGCACCGGAACGCGCTGCACGGTTTCCGGCGGGCGATACGCCGGCGGCGGAATGACAAGACTTTGCTGCGCAACGGCCTGCAAAGTGCTCATCAAGAGGGTGCACAGAATTGCAATGCGGTACATATGATTCATGAACGTTGCTCCCAATCTTTCGCGTGCCCGCGCAACAGGCCCCAGCCGAGGCCGATCGCCGCCGCGCCCATGGCGGCGACGCCTGCTGCCGCAAACGCACCCTGCACTGACCCGGTAAATCCTTCGGCGCGGGCACTCATCCACGGACTGATGAACTGGCCAAAGAAGAAGCACGACGTCCAGATGCCCATGCCGAGGCCGCGGTGTGCGAATGTCAGCTTGGTCTGCGTCCAGGCGATCAGTGCGGGCACCGACATGCCGATGCCGACCTGTTGTACGACGATGCCGGCGACCACCCCTTTGATGCTCTCGGCCGTGCCCATCATGAACAGACCGACACCGATGAATAGAAAGAATGCGCCTATTTGTACTCCGTTCGGCTTGCCGCCAAGCAGGCGAAAGACGACAGCACCGACCATGACCATCAGTGCGGGCAGGGCGGACAATTCGCTGATTCGGGACGGACTCGTAATGCCGACCTCGTGAAAGACAAGTGCGCCCTTGACCATGTAGACGTAGTAAATGATCGACGCGAACAGCGTCACGCCGCCGACCACGATCATGGAGCGCAGCGGAAACGGCTCGGTCGTTGAAGTCGCGGCGTCGTCGTCATTACTGGCGCGTTGCGACTCTTCATGGCCAGGCTTTTCCGGTTCGAACAGGTACAGCTTCATGAGAATGAACACGATGAACGCGATACCGTAAATCAGGAAGACGCCGTTCCAGACGAGTTCGGTGACAGGCCCGGAAGCGCGAATGACCAGTGCGCCCATGATCGGTCCTGCCACGCCCTGCATGAACAGCCAGTCGCGGCGGCCGCCGTCGTCCCAGTAATCGCCTATCAACGTATTGACGACGGTCAGGATTGCGGCTTCGCAAACCCCCAGCGCCAGGCGCGTGGCGAAGATCAGCGACAAGTCGTTGAGAAAGAACGGGGCGGTACCGAATATGCCGTACAGAAGTGTCGCCCATACCAGCAACGGAACGCGGCCAAAGCGGTCGACGAAATAGCCGGCGAATGGAGCGATGATTGCGATGGCGAGCCCTGGCGCCGTCACCATGAGCGGCACCAGTTCTCCGGCCATCGGGTTGTCCGCAAAATGGCCCATGATCGAAGGCAGGGCCGGGAACATCGACACGATCGCAAAGATCGGCAGGAACGCCGAGACCACGACGATGATGCCCTGCGGGACCAGGGTGAGGCGGCGGAACACGGCGATCGGGGATTTCATCAGGGCTTCCCCCCTTGCATTGTCGAAGCCGGAAAAATTAGAATACTAATTCGAATTTAGCCCCGGCGTAAAGTACTTTATGGACCAAACGCCGGGTTCCAACCGCAAAATCGCATTGGGAGCGCACGCAGATTGAACAGCGAACCCCCAGCCGCGTCTGGCGCACGAGACGTTGCTGACAGCCGTCTCTGGGCACTTCTGACCGTCGCGGGAGTTGTGTTCCTGAACGTCATCGACGTCACCATTCTCAATGTCGCCATCCCGACGATCCAGCGTGAACTGGGTGCGGGCGAGGCCGCGATCCAGTGGCTGATCGCGGGATATGCCAGCGTATTCGGCATCCTGATGATGACCGGCGGGCGACTCGGTGATATTTACGGCTATCGCAGGATCCTGGCCATCGGCCTGATCGGCTTCGTGCTTTCGTCACTGGCCTGCGGCCTGGCGACGGACCCGTTGGCACTGATCCTGGCGCGGCTCGTCCAGGGAGCGTCCGCGGCCATGATGTCGCCGCAGGTGCAGAGCACGATCCAGCTTCTTTATGTGCCAAAGGAACGGGTGGCCGTACTCGGCGTGTTCGGCGTGCTCGGCGGCGCCGCGGCGGTCGCAGGTCCGCTCGTAGGCGGGCTTTTGATCGAGGCAGACCTGTTTGGCCTGGGCTGGCGCATGATCTTCCTTGTCAACCTGCCGTTCGGGGTCCTGCTGCTATTCGGCGCCATGCGCTACCTGCCCGCGCGGCGCTCCAGCCTGACGCCGCACCTCGATGTTGCCGGCAATGTGCTCGTGATGCTGCTGTTTGCGTCGCTGCTTGTGCCATTGGTGGAAGGACGCGCGCTGGGCTGGCCTGCGTGGTGCGTTGCCATGATGGCCACGTCCCCGGCGCTGCTGTATCTCGTGATTCGTTACAGCACGCAACGCATGGCGCGCGATGGCTCGGCGATGCTGGTGCCGTCGTTGTTTGCAGAGCGTTCGTTTTCGGTCGGCGTCGGTATGGCCGGCCTGTTCCAGGCCACGATGGCCGGAACGCTGTTCGTGCTGACACTTGCGCTGCAAAACGGGCTGGCATTCAGCGCGGGTGAAGTAGGCATCGTCCATGTGCCATTCGCAGTGGGTGTGGCCGCCGGCATTGGCGTGCTGGCGCGCAAGATCTTGCCACGTATCGGCCCGGTGTTGATCGTGCTCGGGGCCGCGGTTATGAGCGTCGGCCTCGGCGCCGTTACATGGCAGATCTGGACCGGCACCACCGGCATCCAGACGTACCTGCCGACAATGCTTGTGCTGGGCCTCGGTTGCGGCATGGTGCACGGCTGCGTGGCGCCGATCAGCTTGTCGGAGATCGATACCGATTACGCCGGTGCGGCGTCAGGAACGCTGCGGTCGATGCAGGAATTCGGCGCCGCTGCCGGAGTCGCGATTGTCGGTGGTGTATTCCTGTCGATCGGCGATGTTGCGGACTGGTTGCGTGCATTTGCCGGTTCCGCGGGACTGACAATAGCTATTCTGATAGTGATCTCCGCAATGGCACTGCGCACACCGCGCGACCTGCAGGTTTTCGAACTCAGCTGACCGGGACCGGTTTGACAAAACTAGAAACAGCATTCTAATATACGGGGAATACCCGGGTTACGCCCTATCTGGAGACAGCAATGACGCTCGAAGCCAGCGTTCTCGGCGACGACGCCGTACGCGCAACGCCGCAGGGATATGAAATCGACCTGCACCTTGCCTGGTACCGTTCACTGCCGTTGTCGTGCGTGGAGGACATCAGCGTGTCGATCGCCGGCGCGACGGCGGCACGGGATGCGATCCGTGTCATGAAGGATGGCAAGTCCATGAGCCTCGACGAGCTGGCCGGCTGTGTCGACGATGAATGGTTCGTACAGGATCCGCTGACCATTGTGTTTCCCGCTCCGTCGCCGCTCGCCAGGGGCGCCGAAGCCGACGTGCAGGTAACCATGGCGACGCGCATTCCGTACGTCATCATCGGCCCGGACACGGCACTCGTGAAACCGACGCGCGTATCGCGCAAGGTGGTGATCCAGTGAGTGTCACACTCGGCGTCACGCTCTACTCGATGACCAATGAGTGGCTTGCTGGCAGGTTTACGCTGCCGCAACTCGTGGACGAGGTTGGCAAGTGCAAGCTCGGCCCGGGCGTCGAGCTCATCGGTTTCCAGAGCCTGCGCGGATTCCCGAACCGCGTGTCTGCGAAGGACCTGAAGGAACTTCGTGACGCCATCGATCGCAATGAACTAGTGCCGACGTCGCTGGCATCGAATGCCGATGTGGCGCGCAACGCCAACGCGTGGATGACGACCGATGAGAGTGTCGAGTACATGCGGCCGCAGATAGAACTCGCCGGCAAACTGGGCTTCCCGGTGGTGCGCACACAGATCGGGCTGACGCCCGACGTGCTGGAGAAACTCGAACCCATTGCTGCAAAGGCGAAGGTACATCTCGGCATGGAGGTGCACGCGCCGGAAGGACCGAATACGGCCAAGGTGCAGGCGACGCGCGAGGTGTACGAGCGCATCGACTCGGAGTGGCTCGGTTTCATCCCCGACTTCAGCTCCTGCATGCGCGCGATACCGCCGGGCATGCTCGATACTCTACGGCGTGATGGGCTTTCCGAGGCCGGCATTGAAGCACTCGTGCGCGCCTGGGAATCGCCAGGCCCGCCATTTGCGCGCTACGGCGCATTCGCAGATGAAGCAAAAGCCATGGGCGAGCCGGCCCTGCCAATTGGGGCCGCAACGCTCGTGTTTACGATGTTCGGACGTGAAAATCCAGAAGACTGGCGCGAGTTGCTGCCCCAGGTGCGGCATATTCATGGCAAGTTTTATGACGTCGACGACGATCTCGTTTCGCCGTCGATCGACTATGAGACATTGATGCATGTTTTCGGGGAATCGGACACAACCTTTACCATGTCAACCGAGTGGGAAGGTCACGCCTATCTCGATATGGACGAGCAGGATGCGTTCGACATCGTCGCCAGGCATCACGCAATGTGCCGCAAGTTTCTCGGTTAGCTTCCGGACCGCCGGACGCGTAAGACTGTGACTGCGGTTCTCGGTATCGATCTCGGTACGCAGAGTGTCAAAGTCGTTGCTTATGACTTTGTAAATAAATCCATTGCAGGCGCCGGCAGCGCGCCGCTCGAGTTGCACCGGGCCGATGGAGGTGTCGCCGAACAGCGATCGGATTGGTGGCTGGCCGCGATCCAACATGCAATTACAGCGGTTGAGTCGACGCTGCGTAGCAGTGTCGTGGCCGTTTCGGTATCCGGGCAGCAGCATGGCTTTGTCGCGATTGACGAAGCGGACGATGTGCTCACATCGGTCAAGCTCTGGTGTGATACGTCCACCAGCGCGGAGTGCGCCGAAATAACTGAAGCCTTCGGGGGCCGTGACGCCTGCATCGATAAGGTTGGGAACCCGATTGCACCCGGATACACGGCGTCGAAAGTACGGTGGCTCAAGAATTTCAAGCCCGGACTTTACAGCCAAATGAGCGGCATTCTGCTGCCGCATGATTACGTCAATCTGCATCTGACCGGTGAGCGTTGCATGGAAGTGGGAGACGCATCAGGCACCGGTTTTCTTGATATTCGCAGGCGCGAGTGGTCTGGCGAAATGCTGCGTGCAGTCGATCAGGATCGCGATCTTGCCGATTGTCTGCCTCCCCTGCGCAAGCAGAATGAGCCGATAGGCAAACTTCGGCAACAAGTTGCTGACGAGTTGGGCTTGCCAGCGGGGATCCCGGTAGGAATCGGCGGCGGCGACAACATGATGGGCGCAATAGGCACCGGTAATGTGCGACCGGGCGTGGTCACGATGAGCCTCGGTACGTCAGGTACCGTGTACGCTTATTCCGATGAACCGGTTATCGATCCCAAGGGAAACATTGCCGCCTTCTGTTCGTCCACTGGTGGCTGGTTGCCGTTGCTGTGCACTATGAACTGTACCGTCACAACGGAGCTCGTTCGGTCATTGTTCAATGCGGATCTTGATGCGTTCGAGAGCCAGGTTGCAAAAACGCCAAGGGGTTCAAATGGTGTGATAACGCTTCCCTTCTTCAATGGTGAACGGACGCCCAACCTGCCCAACGCGCACGGCTGCATTGTGGGGTTGAGTAGCAGTAATGTGACACCGGGCAATTTGATCCGCTCCGCGTTGGAAGGGGCTACCTTCGCTCTGAGGTTCGGTATAGACGAGTTGGCAACGCTCGGCGTTTCAACACAAGAAATTGTGCTGACAGGTGGTGGGGCACAAAGCGATCAGTGGCGTCAGGTTGTCTCCGATGTCTGCAATCTTCCAGTCACGATTCTCGAGCAGAACGAAGGCGCGGCATTTGGAGCGGCGATCCAGGCACTGCAACTTGTTGAGCACGGTGCGACGATCGAGGAACTCGTAGCGGACCACGTGACGCGAGATGTCAGCCGTAGCTGCGAGCCGAACCCCGCGTCGGTTGCCGAGTACGAGGATTGCTACGAGAAGTACCTGGGTGCTGTCGAGGCAGTGTCGCCAATGTACGAATAGATGTGTGTAAAAGAGGTAAGAGCATGAGTCGTAATGTATTTGTTGGAGATCGGGAATACTTTCCAGGCATCGGACAGATTCAATATGAAGGTCCTGGGTCGGACAATCCATTAGCCTTCAAAGCGTATGATCCATCGCGAGTAGTTGCCGGTAAGACCATGGAGGAGCACCTGCGCTTTGCGGTCTGCTATTGGCACACATTCTGCGCCCCTGGCGCCGATCCATTCGGCCCTGGCACGCGTGCTTATCCGTGGGCACAAAAGGCAGACGCGATGGATCGGTCGCGCGATCGAGTCGATGCCGCGTTCGAGTTCTTTACCAAACTAAACGTGCCGTACTGGTGTTTTCACGATGTTGACTTGTCCACCGAGGGTGCCTCGGTTACGCAGACCGAGAAGAACTTGCAGGAAATGGTCGGTCTTGCGAAGGAACGGCAGGAAGCCACGGGGATGAGACTGCTGTGGGGCACGGCGAACGTATTTTCGCATCCCCGCTACATGAACGGAGCTTCGACCAACCCCGATTTCTCGGTCGTTACCCATGCCGCTGCGCAGGTGAAAGGCGCGATCGATGCCACAGTCGAACTTGGCGGTGAAAACTACGTGTTCTGGGGCGGCCGAGAGGGCTATGCTTGTCTGCAAAACACCGACACGAAACGTGAACTCGAGCACCTGGCCATGTTCCTGGGCAAAGCGCGCGATTACGGTCGCTCGATTGGTTTCGAGGGCACGTTCCTCATCGAACCCAAACCAATGGAGCCGACCAAGCACCAGTACGATTTCGACGCGCAAACCGTAATCGGATTCTTGCGCCATCACGGACTGGATGGCGATTTCAAGCTCAACATTGAAGCTAACCACGCGACGCTGGCCGGGCACACTTTTGCCCATGATCTGCGCATGGCGTCCGACGCGGGCCTGCTCGGGTCGATCGACGCCAACAGAGGTGATCCGCAGAATGGCTGGGACACGGACCAGTTTCCGACCGACCTGTACGACTGTGTCCATGGCATGATGGTCGTGCTGGAAAACGGAGGTCTCGGCACGGGCGGCCTCAATTTTGATGCGAAGCTGAGGCGTGAATCGACGGACCAGGAGGACCTGTTCATCGCGCACATAGGCGGAATGGACGCGTTTGCGCGTGGCCTGCTGGTTGCCGACAAGGTCCTCGCGGATCCGCGAATGCAAGAGTTGCGATCCGGGCGCTACGCGAGCTTTGACTCTGGTAACGGGGCTCGTTTCGAGAAGGGCGAACTGTCGCTTGGCGACCTTCGCGACCTTGCAGCCGAGGGCGGCGAGCCACTTAAGATCAGCGGCAAACAAGAGCTAGTCGAGAATCTGATTAACGATCATATGTTCGCCACGGCCTGAAAAAGTCCTCCGTGTATCGGAGTGATTGAAGGATGGCGATTGCGGACAAGTTCCGCGGCGATTTGATGCAACCAATCGCTCTGCTATTCGTTATTGCCGTCATGAATTCGGCTTGCACAACGGACCGTCAACCAAAACTGCTCGATTGCCCGCATCGAGATGTGCCGTTTTCGCTCAATTCACCGCTGATGGATATTCTGCCCAGCGAGTCTGCAACAGCTGTCGTTCAGCAAAACATGCCACAACTGGCGACACTGCCTGAATTCATGACGTCAACACAGGCTCCGGCTTTTGGCGCGATCGTCACTATGTGACAGCTTGTGACAATGGAGCGGCTCGAAGAGGATTCAATTGCGTCTATTGAGGAAGGACTGGCTGCGCTGCCGGTGACCGATGCCGACCGGGCGGTTCGATGCGCGCGGCCAACTACGCTGCGACGCAGCTGCAGTCCGGCCAGCTCTAATGGTTGTCAGTCCTTGCCGCCCCGTGACTGTGCGGCAATGACCTCGGGCGGCATAGTGCGCCGAATAATGACGGGAATAACGAGTGCCGATACGGCGCAAACAGAACCCATGATGATGAATCCGTTTTGCACGGTTCCGGTCGTTCTTTCGAGCAACGCAAACAGCAACGGGCTGACGAAAATTCCCGAGACAAGGAACGTGCCCCAGATACCCATGCCCTGGCCGCGGTGCTCGAACGGCAAACAACGGAGGCACCACATAACAAGGCCGGCGCCGACGATGCCGTTGCCGATCTGTTGAATGAAGCCGATGCCGGTGGCGACATAGGGGTGCGCGGACAGCCCGATGCCAACGTACGGCAGCCCGATGAAAGCGAGGCCGATTCCGAGCATGACGGGAATCGATACCTGTGTCGCGCGCGAAAAATAAATGGCGCCGAGTGGCGTGCCGATACTCGCGATCGCGGTTAACAACCCGATTGTGAACGGGGTCGTAACGCCGAGCTCGGTCAGTGCACGCGCAATCTGCGTCGGGTAGGAGAAATACATCGCCGCAGTGAACATCGTGATGGCGTAGACGACAGCCATGCGCCGCCAGGGGAACTGGCTGGCCGCCGCAGTGGCTGCTTTATCCTCGTCCGACGGTTCGGGTTCCCAGATAAGAAATATCACGGCGACCAGTAGCGGAATGGCAACGAGGTACAGAAGGAATGGCGAGCGCCAGCCGAATGTGGCGAGCAGGCCGCCGATGAACCACATCAATGTGCCGAGTGTCGCATCGATAGCTGTCTGGTAGCCGACCCAGCGCTGGCGTCGTTCGCCGGAGTAGTAATCGCCAATGAGCGCTTTGCCGACAGTGACGAGCATCGCTTCGGCGACGCCCACGCCGGCGCGCGTGATGAGAATGGCGTACAGGTCTTCCAGGAAGAACGGCGCCAGGCCGAATACGCCGTAGAGCGCAACGCCCCAGACGAGTATGGGTTTGCGTCCAAAGCGCTTGATCGGGATGCCGACAAACGGCGACGTGATCGCAATGAAGATGGCCGGGACCGACAGCAGCATGGTCACCAGCACCGCTGCATTCGGGATTGCATCGAAGTGCTCGATCAATCTCGGGATGGCCGGCGCCACGGACAGCGTCGCCATGATTGGCAGGAACGTCACGAGTGACAGGATGACTCCCTGCACGACGCCGGCCTGGCGCCTGGTGTTCCCTGAACCGGGCATCGCCGGCTCATGTGCACTGGTGTGTCCCATAGCTCGTCCGTTTCCCGTCGATTCAGTCCAATGTCAACCGGTTGGCGAAGGCGGCACGAAGTTGAGCCCCTCGGCCTCGAGGATTTTCACCGCTTCGGCCTCGCGAGCCAGCGCTCGTTGCACAGCTGGCCGGGACTCCATGCGCCGTGCATGATCGGAGTAGCGCGGAAACGGCGCCACGTCGAACTCGGCGCCTTCGACTCGCCAGAAAACCCAGTACAGGTACGCGTCCATCGCACTCCAACTGTCACCGTACCACCAGTCCTGGTTTGCAAGCCGGCGCTCGATCAACTCGAAGTACTCCACCATGGCGTCGCAGGCCGCAGACCATACGGTATTCGCACAGTCGGGTCCGGCGATGAAACTCGACATGCGGATACGGGTTACGATCGGGTGCAGCGTGGTCGAACAGAAGCACAAGTCGGCCAGTTGACGCAGTGCGTCCAGTTCGTCTTTTGGCTCAGGCATCAACCGCGCATCCGGATAGCGTTGATTGAGAAACGTGATAATGGCAACGTTCTCGGTCAAAGGCTCACCGTCGAATACGAGGGTCGGCACCTTGCCCTTCGGATTCAGTTTCTTGAAGCCAGGTGACTTGTGCTCGCCCTTCATGAAGCGCACTACGACTGTTTCAAAGTCTTCGCCCGTTTCTTCCAGCGCGATACACGAAACTCGCGCGCAGGTGCCGGGGGCCATGTGGAGTTCAACATCGCTCATTTGTCTTCCCTGCAAGACGTCGAGCGGGCATCGGTAATGAGCGACGTCAGTCGCAACGTTGCCGCCTGCACGATGCCTGCATCTGATATCGAGATTTCTACGGGCTCCAGTGAATGTCCCAGCGCCGGCCCCTGGAGGCACCTGCCTGTATCGATGTCGAACTGTGCACCATGGGCGCTGCAAACGATGCGTGTGCCCTGACTGTTGAGGTAGGCGTTTCTTTGCCAGGGCAATGACGCGCCCTGGTGCGGGCACACGTTGCGGTAGGCTTTTAGCCCATCGGTGCCGCGCACTATGAACAGCGCATCGCGACCTTCGCCGAACGGGTCGAAGCCGCGGGCTTTCCCGACTTCGAGTTCTTCCAGGTGGCAAAGCTCCACGGTATCGGAAACGCCGGTCAATTTGCTACTTGCCCGGTGGTCCGCCCGTCGGGATCCAGTTGTCGCGCAACGTGAACAGGAATATCTGCGACGTGTCTTCGGTAAGCCCGGCTTCCCGCGCCACCCAGTCATCGTCATGCAGGTCCATATCGGCGTCATACTCGACGTGCGCACCGACGGGACTGTTGAAGTACCAGAACCAGTTCGAGCCGAAAATGTGACGGCCCGGGCCCCAGAATGTCTCATAGCCTTTGTCCGCAAAGCGGCGACCAGCCTGCATCAGTTCGGTCGGGCCGCCCATGTGAAACGTGAAGTGCTCACATCCCTGCATGAACGGCGGGGTCTGGATGCAGAACAGTGTGTGATGCTCATTCGTGCCTGCCGGGCGCATGAACGGGCCCACGTTGGTGAAACGGTCGGTCGTTATGAACCCCAGCCTTTCTGCGTAAAACGCTTCGAATTTTTTTGCGTCCGGGACGAAATAGACGACATGCGACAACGTCCTTGGTTTGGGATCGGCCTCCGGGTCGGCAGCGATGACGTTGGCAGGCCTTTGCGGCTCTGCACCCGGAGAATTGACAGTCTCTGCAGGCAGGGAGATTTCGCGGCGAACCGTGACCTGGAAGCCAAGTGCGAATCCGAGATCATCGACGCTTTGCAGTGATCCGTCCTCGAGCTGCTGCACGTCGCGGTCCTTGCCGAGTTCGGCAGCGATTGCGTCCAGCGTTGCCTGGTCCGCCACGCCATACACCGTTTTTCGCAACATGCTGCCGGTCTCGAGAGCGGGCGGCAGCGAAGCATCATCCGCCGGTTTGATCACCACGGACGTGCCGTCCAGGGCCTCGAACCGGCCATCACCGACATCAGCCAGCCCGTAGTCGGTGAAATACCGAGCGCAGGCATCGACGTCATCCACGCCGAAGACGAGTGCGTCGGGACCAATAATGTTCATATGCGTTCTCCCGCCAGTGGCTGCCAACTACCGGATCAGACCATTTGCGTTGCTATAAATCCAATTGTTTGTTTTGATAGGGAATAAGTTACACAGCTTATAGGTATACCCATGCGGCTCAAAGGACTGGACCTCAATCTGCTGGTCGCGCTGGATATCCTGCTTGACGAGCGCAGTGTATCGCGGGCCGCGGAGCGTCTGCATGTCAGTCAACCGGCGGCGAGCGCCGCGCTCGGCCGGCTCCGCGACTATTTCAAGGACGAACTCCTGGTATTGCATGGCAAGCGGATGATCCCGACGTCCTACGCCGGCAGTTTGCAGCCCGAGGTCAAGAGGATTCTTGCAGACATCGACGGCATGATCCTGATGTCGGCCGAGTTCGATCCCCGGCGTTCCGAGCGGGTGTTCCGCTTCATGGCGTCAGACTACATTACGACGGTGCTGCTCATTCCACTGGCTTCCGAACTGGAGCGCGTAGCGCCCGGCGTGCGTCTGGATGCGCGGCTTCCTGACGACGCGATTCAGCTCGAATTCGAGCGCGGTGAAATAGATGCCATGCTGGTCCCGGAGGAGTTTACGCTTCGCCAGCACCCGTCCGAGATGCTGTTCGAGGAACCGCACGTTGTTGTTGGGTGGAAGGAGAACCCGATCTTTGAGGGTCCGCTGGGCGCGGACGAGTTCTTTGAAGCCGCCCACGTCGGCGTCAGAATCGGGCCCGATATGGAGCCGACATTCACCGAACGGAAACTGGAATCTCTCGGCCGGGCGCGCACGATGGCAGTATTCGCGCCGAATTTTTCGGTCGTCCCCTGGTTCCTGGTTGGGACACACCGCCTGGCCGTAATGCAGCAGCGGCTCGCCGAAACGTTCAAAACGGTGTTGCCGCTGAAAACCGCGCCGCTACCTTTTGAATTTTCGCCAATGAGGCTCATGGCGCAGTATCACAGCGCCCGGACGGCGGACATGGGCTTGCGGTGGTTGCTCGATCGGCTGCGGGAATTAGCCGCGGTTATTGTTGACGGCGACGTACAGGGCTCGGCGGCGGGCGACTGAACTATCCATAACCAAATCCTCTAGACGTCCATAAAAACAATTAGTTTGGCTGATAGGTAATACCGCGCTAGGCTGACATCGAAATAACAAGACGTATGCCACGGTGGATACATGAACGAACTCAAAGCTCTCATAGTCGGTGGTGGCATCGGCGGCCTGACGTCGGCCATCGCCCTCGGCCAGCGCGGCTTCAGCACTGATGTCATCGAAAAGGACCCGGACTGGTCCGTCTACGGTGTGGGAATCATCCAGCAGTCCAATGTCATCCGGGCGGTAGCGGCACTCGGGATCATCGACGACTATGTCGAAGCCGGTTTTGGATATGACTTCGTCGAGGTGTACAAGCCGGACGGTGAGCTCGCAGCCAGGATCCCGTCGCCGCGGCTCGTCGACGACTATCCGGCACAACTCGGTATCAGTCGCCCCGCTTTGCAGAAAGTGCTGGCCGATCGAGCGAAGGCCGAGGGCGCAAATGTTCGTCTTGGCATCGTTGTCGACAACCTGCATGACGACGGTAGCGGCGTCGATGTGACGTTCTCGGATGGGTCGAGCCAACGATACGACATCGTGGTCGGCGCCGACGGCCTCTACTCGCAAATGCGCGAAACGATACTTCCCGGGGCTGCCAAGCCTGTTTTTGCCGGACAGTCGGTATGGCGCTACAACTTCGAAAAACCCGACGATGTCGATTGCCTGTGCGCGTATGAAGGGCCGATTGGCATGGGCCTGGTGCCACTGTCGAATGAACTGATGTACATGTTCGTCACGACACCGGAACCGGACAATCCGCGCTACCCGCGAGACGGCATTGCCAGATCCATGCGCGAGAAGCTGGCCAACGCGCCGCCGCGCATGGCAGCCCTTGCCGAACAGATCACCGACGATGACGGCGTCGTCTACAAACCGCTCGAGTGGCATTTCCTCGACAGCGACTGGTACCGCGGACGGGTCGTGCTGATTGGCGATGCCGCGCATGGCACCACGCCGCACCTTGGCCAGGGCGCCGGCATGGCTATCGAAGACAGTCTCGTTCTCGCAGAAGAGCTTGCCGAAGCTACATCGGTTGAAGCGGCGTTCGCGGGTTTCCAGAAAAGGCGATTCGATCGCTGCCAGTACATCGTTGAATCGTCGGTCGCAATCTGCAATGGCCAGTTGGGACGTGGTCCCAGGGTCAACCAAGCTGAGGCGACAGCCGACATGTTCCGTGTCACGGCCGAACCTTTGTAGAAATATGAGGGCTTAGCCAAGTGGCGCTATTCGAATACTTCCCAAACTACATCTGGAACCTGTCAGTCGCTATTGCATTGGAGAACGGCGGCAAGATCGGCGAGATCGTCGACATGTGCCAGCCGATCAGGGACGCGGCGGCCAACGGCGATGATGCCGGTACCGGCGAGTTTCTCGTGGAGTGGGTAAAGAAAGCCGATACGCTCGTTGAGTTGGCGAACGAAGACCTTGCTGCGGGACGGGAATATTCGGCTGGCAACAAACTGAAACGCGCATCGATTTACTACGTTACGGCGGAGCGTATGCAGGGCCATGGGCATCCCGGGCGCATGGAGACATACAAGAAGGCGCTCGATAGTTTCACCCGGGGCACGCAATATGCCGGCGATCCGGTCGAGCGCGTCGAGATTCCGTACGGTGACGGCAAGCGGCTGTCGGCCTACCTCACGCTGGCGCCTGGCGAGGGTCGGAGACCGATCGTCGTATTCTGTAACGGGCTCGACAGCTGCAAGGAGATGCTCTGGCTTGGCGGGTTCCCCGCAGCGCTGGCGAAGCGCGGCATCAGCTGCCTGTGCGTTGACCAGCCTGGCACTGGCGAGGCTCTACGTCTCGAGAATCTGCCTGCAACGTACGCCAGCGAAGAGTGGGCGTCAGCCTGGGTGGACTGGCTGGAGCAGCAGGATTTCGTCGACCCGTCCCGAATCGGCATGACCGGCATATCGCTCGGCGGGCACTACGCGCCGAGAGCGGTAGCCTTCGAGCCCCGCTTCGCGTCGGGAGCTTGCTGGGGAGCCAACCACAACTGGGCCGAGGTACAACAGAAACGGCTCAAGAGAGAAGGTGAGAATCCCGTTCCGCACTACTGGAATCACGTGCAATGGGTGTTCGGCGCCGATGACATGGACGACTTCTTCGAGAAGATTGAAGGTATGCATCTGAACGGCGTGATGGAGCGCATCAAGGTCCCGTTCCTCGTGACACACGGCGCCCACGATCGCCAGATCAGCGTCGACTATGCACACCAGAGTTATGAGCAGCTCGTCAACTCGCCGAAGCGCGAGTTGAGAATATTTACGGAGCGCGAAGGTGGTGTCGAGCATGTTGGTGCGGATAACATGTCATTCGGCACGGACTACATCGCCGACTGGTTTGCTGAGACGCTCGGCGGGCATACGTCTTAACCTTCCGATTTGCGGAGGCAGCATGGCACAGCGATTCGTCGACCTTTCGATTTACCTGGAAAACGATGTGATTTCGGATCCACCGTTCATGCGACCTGAAATCACCTACCAGGAGCACGCCGAAACCGTCGAGGAAGCGCAGCATTTCTTCCCCGGAGTCGAAGCCGAGGACTTCCCGGGCGGCGAGGGGTTTGCGGCAGCCGAATGGGTCAGGCTGACGACGCACAACGGGACTCATCTTGATGCACCCTGGCACTTTCACCCGACGATGGACGGCGGCGAGCGTGCGATCACGATCGATGAAGTGCCGCTCGACTGGTGTTTCCGGCCCGGTATCAAGCTCGATTTCCGGCATTTCGAGAACGGTCATGTGGTCACGGCGGCCGAGGTGGAGGCTGAGCTCGAACGCGTCGGTGTAGAGGTGCAACCGCTCGACATCGTGCTCGTCAATACGGCGGCAGGCAAGGCGCTCGGTGACCCCGACTTTGTCAATGTCGGTTGCGGCATGGGTTACGAAGCGACGATGTACCTGCTCGAGAAGGGGGTCCGCGTGACTGGCACCGACGCGTGGTCCTGGGATGCACCATTCTCTTATACAGCGAAGAAAGTTGAAGAGACCGGCGACACATCGTTGATCTGGGAAGGTCACAAGGCGGGCCGTGACATAGGCTATTGTCACCTCGAGAAACTCCACAATCTCGAGGTTTTGCCGCCGTCCGGTTTTACGGTGAGCTGTTTCCCGCACAAGATCCGTGGCGCCTCGGCTGGATGGACGCGCGCCGTCGCGATCTTCGACGAGTAGGCCGGCAGTGAAGCTGGCAACCGTATGGAACGGGACACCCGACGGCCAGCTCGTCGTTGTGTCCCGGGACGGTTTACATTTCACGCACGCCGGCGCGTGGCCGACGTTGCAGCAAGCGCTCGAACAGTGGGGCACAGCTCGTGCCGAACTCGAAACCATCGCGACATCGCTCGAAGGCGGCGCCGGGCATCCGGTCGAAGACGTCCGATTTGCCGCGCCGCTGCCGCGGGCCTGGCAGTGGCTGGACGGTTCGGCGTTCGATACGCACGGGCGCCTCATGCAGAAGGCTTTCAACCTGGAACCGATAGAGCACGACAAGCCGCTGATGTACCAGGGCATGTCGCACCAGTTTCTCGGGCCAAACGACGATGTCCCGGTGCCGAGTGAAAGTGACGGCATCGACTTCGAGGGCGAGTTCGGCGTGATCGTCGACGAGGTCGCGATGGGTACCAGCGCCGACGAGGCGATGGCGCACATTCGGTTGATCGTTCAGATCAACGATTGGTCCTTGCGTACGATCGCACCGCAGGAAATGAAGACCGGGTTCGGCTGGGTCCAGGCGAAGCCGGCATGTTCGGTGGCG
>JARRLQ010000022.1:17323-53130 GCA_037386905.1 Woeseiaceae bacterium | reverse complement strand
GTCGTTTTGACGCCGGCCGCCTTCTGGCTTGGCCGTTCTATACTGGAAACAGCCTTGTTGATTGCCGTGCTATTACTCGTCCTGATCGTCGAGCTGTTCAATTCCGCCATCGAGGCGGCGATCGACCGGCATGGCGATGAACATCACGAACTGTCGGGACGAGCCAAGGACATGGGCTCGGCAGCCGTGTTCGTCGTGCTGGTAATTGTCGGTATCGTCTGGGGCGCGGTAGCGTGGCAGCGATTCGGCTGAGTATGACTATGAAGCAGAAAGTCTTTTGCATCGGCGCGCACAAGACGGGCACAACCAGCCTCGAGGTAGCGCTCAGGAAGCTCGGCTACCGGGTCTGCGGCTCGTTCGGCACCAAGGACCCCGACATCGCCAGCAAGGTGCACGAAATGGCTTACCAACTGGTGGAGAAGTACGACGCGTTCGAGGACAACCCGTGGCCGATCCTGTTCCGGGAACTGGACGAGCGATTTCCGGGCAGCAAATTCATCATGACGCGGCGGCCGGCGGACGCCTGGATAAAGAGCATGGTGAAGGACTTTGCGACAACAGAAACGCCGATGCGCCGCTGGATCTACGGCGAAAACGCCGGCTGCCCGGAAGGCAACGAGGATATCTACGTCGCCCGTTACGAACGCCACAACCGCGAGGTACTCGAGTACTTCAAGGACCGCCCCGACGACCTGCTGGTGTTCGAACTACCGAAGGGCGACGGCTGGGACAAGCTGTGCCCGTTCCTGGGTCACGACATTCCCGATGAGCCGTTTCCGCACGCCAACAAGGCAAGCTGGTCCCGAAAAGCCAAGAACTGGCTTAAGAAGCTCTAGCTATCCTGACTCTTGCGGACGAACTTGCGCACTTTCGTCCACCACGAGTCCTTATTGTAGCGCCCCTTCACGATGTGCCGGATCTGGCACACGTTGGGAATGTCGAGCGGCGTGCCGTGGGTGCCGATCAGCCAGCGGAATGCGCGGTCCTCGTAAGTCTTCATCCAGCGCACCGCGGGCGTCTGGTAGTACCCGATCGCGTCACAGTAGCCACAGGCGCGCGCAATGTCGCCATGTGTAATCTGGTGGGGGCCTTTCGCCTTTGGGCGCGGGCCGCCATACGGATGGAACTGATCGAGCGGAATCTCCAGCAGGTTAGGCCCCTGCCGGCCCTTCTCGAGAATCTCATCATCTTCCGGCAGCAGTGACGTGCCGAGACCGATTCGTGGATGCACGAGTCCGTCGTCACGACCTTGCAGAAGGTCAGCCAGGGTATCGAGACAGTTCTCGTGAAATATGATGTCCGCGTCGGTAAACCATATCCAGTCGGCCTTTGTATTCTTGGCGGCGATGTTGCGGCCGATACCGCGCCGGAACAGCTGTTCCTGTCATCGTGATATCGAACTTGTCGGTACGATGATTGACGAGCGAACTGAGCTGGTAATTCAGGAAGTGGCCGTACCGCCAGCAATGGCTGACGATCTCGAGCTTCAGCTTGCCGGTCTTCTTCGCTTTCTCGACCGTATCCGGATCGACATCGCGAAACCACGAAACGGGCAAAGCTCCCGACACGGCGACCCGGTAAAACAGGTTGAAGAATTTTTCCTTGAACGGTGACAGTGGTTTCAATTGCGTCATGCTGACTTCCGCCGCAGGCGGCGATATTTCGCCACCTTCCTGAGGCCGTTCAGATACTGGGAAATGCGCGCCCAGATGTAAAGCTTTTCCGGGTACAGGCTGCGTGTCGTATCGGGCTCGACCCCCTCGAGCACCTTCTCCCAGTCGCCGGATGCCTCGTACCCGCACTCGATCAACTCCGGCGTCAGCGAGCCGTGAATCATCTGCTGCGCCTTGATGCGGCCGGGATTTTGCGTCCACACGCCAACACTACTCGGCGCGATAGGCCGTACGCTATGCATGGCGCGTACCGACTTCTCCGACACCTCTGCATACTCGTGGTACTCGGAAAAATTGTGGATCTTTTCCAGCCATGGAAACTTGTCCATGATCATCTGCTGGGTCGCATCGGGGTCGCGAACGAAATCCTCGTAGCGCACTTCCAGGAAACGATCATGGCCAGCCATCCTTCGTGCATAGTTGTGCATCTGCCGCCACAGGCGAATGTTCGAGTAATAGATGCTTTTTTCCTTGCCGTGCCGGCTGCAGATCGTGTCGCGCGGATCACGCATGACATAGATCACGTACAGCTCGGGATCGTCGTCGATGACCGCCGGCATGTACATCGTGTCCTTTGGACGCTTGGTAATTAGCACCTGCCCATCCTCGGCCGAGACGAGATGAAACCGGATTTCGTGGTCGTAGTGCTTGTCTACCTTGAAGCACGTCACCATTACCTCGTGCAGCAGCGTCGTGCCGCTTCTCGGTGAACAGGCCACGATGTGAATGTGCTTGAACATCAGCCGCTGATCCGTGACGCAACAAATGCGAGCGCAAATACTGTCAACGCCGCGAAGCCGACCCAATGCCATACTATCAGCGCGCCTGATGGTTGATAACGATCGGCGACCTCGGCAGACCGGATGGCCCTGTAGTTGTACCAGGCGAGCGCGGGCGCCGTAATGAACCCGGCACTGGTCGCAAATGCGACAAACGTGCCAAAACTGCGCATGAAGAACAGCATAATAAGCGTGACGCCAATAAACTGGATGCCCAGGAATAATGTGTAGCGAGAGGCTTCCTCATCGCTACGCCCGGCAGCATGGGCGACCATCCTGGAGGTCACTCTGGGCAAGACATCCATCAGCGCAAATACACCCGACCACATGACTGCGATCGCAGCAACAACGATAATCGGGTAGGACCAGTCGCCAACGGCTGTCGTAAACAACGATAGCAGCTCCGTCGCAAAGGCGCCGGCGCTGGCAGGCGCGGCACGATCCGTCTGGAACAGGATGGCAGCACCCATCACCGCGAAGCACAACGCAAGGATTATCGTCAGAACCCAGCCGAGTGCGAGATCGTGCCTTGCAGCGGACTGATCGATACCGAGCAGGCTCGTGCGTTTCTTCTCGCGTGCCCACATCGAAATGAAAATGGCGCCAGTAAGTGGCATCGGCATCCATCCGGTCATCGCGATCGCAAACGACGTCGTTTCATGGCTGCGCGTTATGCCTCCCAGGATGTCGCGGCCATTGCTGCCAAGTTCCGGGACGGCAATGATCGTGGCAAGAACGGTGAGCACCGAAAACAGGAGCACCATTACCTTTACCACTGTCTCCGCTTTGCGATAGTTGCCGTTAATAAGTATCAGCGCCGTTACCAGGCACAACCCGACCGCTACCTGTGGCCCGCTGAATGGCATATTGAATACACTGATGAACAAACCCGCGGTCACGAGAGACACTGCGGAAGTTGCGATGAAAAGATCCACCACGACGCCGACAAACAGCCACAGCATCGCCACTTTGCCGAGCCGTGCATACGCGTGCACCAGGCTGCGGTCGGTCAGGCTTGCGTAGTCGACAGCGAAACGAAAGGCCGGGTATTTTAGTACCGAGATAAGCACGATCAGCCACGTCAGGCTCAATCCGAACCGGGCGCCCGCCTGCGTTGCAAACACGAGGTGCGAGACACCAACGGCGGCAGCCGCCAGCATGAGGCCCGGCCCGAGCCTTGCCACCCACCGTTTCATGATTTCCTGAGTACTCGCATAGGAACCGTCCTTATACCAGACCGACATACAGCAGGCGCAGCGCAGTCACTGTCACCAGCAGGCGGAATACCACCCTGAACGCACTTTCGGGCAGGAACTCCCCGAGTCGCTTGCCCACCAGCGTGCCGACGAAACTTGCCAGCAAGGCCAGCCCGATGAGCTTGAAATACGGCGAATAGTCGAAGCCGACGATGACATATCCGGCGATCTTGAAGGCGCCCATACCGGTCAGCGCGCCAGCCATGGTGCCAATTACCTCGCGGCGCTGCAGGCCTGTACGCAGGATTATCGAGTGCAGTAATGCGCCGTATGCGAACAGTGTCGAGATGAAAGTGTGCACAAATCCGACGATTACCCACGGATGGCGAATGCGCGGGCGCCAGGACACGTTTGGCAGCCAGAGAGCGACGAGCATGAGCAGGCTGATCGCCGTCGCGATGATCGCTTCGGGAAGCTCGACATAAACTCGCGCCCCGACCAGGGCGCCGAACAGGCTCCCCACCAGGAACGGCCCCGCGATATTCCACTTGATGTGCTCGCGGAAGAAATAGACACGGCTTGCCGTAGACCCGATCAGCAATGTCGAGTGGATGGGCACGATTGCCTGGATCGGCAGCACGGTGCTGGTTGCGGCGAGGACGATCAGCGCACCGCCAGCCGAAAACACGGCGTTGGCCACTGCCGCAAGAAAGCTACCGGAAACAACGACAATTGTTGTCGTATCGATCGTCAGTGCTTCCATTGCGGCGCGCTACACGGCCGCCCTGCGCTGCAGGGCCAGGTAGCAGGAAGCGGATATACCGGACGAACCGAAAATCATCGTCATCACCATGATCTGGTATTGCGCAGCGATGAGCGGCGAAACGCCCGACAGGATCTGGCCAGTCATCATTCCCGGCAACGCGACAAGTCCGACCGCGAACAGCGAATTGATATTCGGGATCAATGCCGCCTGCAACGCCGTTCGCCGGGCATCAGGATAATTGACATCGCGCGCTCTCTCGGCCTGGAAACGCTCCCCCGCGAGGCTGACAGCATTCATCGAGCTAGACAGGATCATGCCGGCCAGCGGCACGACATATCGTGGACTGAACCACGGCTCGACCCGCAGCACGAACTGTGTGACGAGCGCCAGCGTCAGGAAGCCACCAACGGCAATCGAGCCCATTGCCTGCAGGAACAACGGCGTGGTTCGCGACTCGAGCGTTCGCGTCGCGATCCAGCTCGATGCAAACAGCATAACCGCAAGAACGGCGAAGATGACGAGCCAGTTGTCGGACTCGAAGATGTAGACCAGCACGTAGCCGATGAGCAGCAACTGCACGAGCATGCGCGCGGAAGCATACAGCGCCGTTGCCGCGATCGAGCGCCAGTACACCATGATCGCGATCACGATCAGCGCCGGGATGAATGCAATCGCAAGCCCGACTAGCGAAATCTCGGCAATCATTACCGCGCCATTGCAGCCTCGACTTCTTCCACTGTACGGGGGATGCGACGCGACAACACAACGGGCCCGTCCCGTGTAACGAGCACGACGTCTTCGATACGAATACCGATGCCCTCCTCGGGAATATAGATGCCGGGCTCGATCGTTATCACAACACCCTCTTTCAATGGCAGGCGCCGGTTGCCGACGTCATGCACGTCCAGACCTACGAAGTGGCCAACGCCATGAATGAAATACTTCCCGTAACCGGCCTCGTCGAGGATGCTCTTCGCGGTCATGTGAATGTCGTCGTAGTAATGGGCACCGACTTTCACTTCTTTGGTGGCCGCATCGGCCGCCTTCAGCACGAGCTCGTAAAGCTCCCTTTCGCGCGCGGAAAACGTCCCGCTGACCGGGAAGGTGCGGGTTACGTCCGCCGTGTAATGATTCACCGCGGCACCTGTGTCAACGAGCACGAGACCGGACTCCGCGATCGGCTGGTTGTTGCGCCCATAGTGCAACACGGTCGTGTTCGGACCGGAAGCCAGGATGGTCGAGAAGCCGAGAAACTGGGCGCCCTCCATTTCGTAGGTGTGCTCGACGACCGATTGCAGCTGGAATTCCATCATACCCGGCTCGACGGCCTGCATCGCAGCGACGATACCCTTGCCGGTAATGTCGACGGCCTGCTGGATCAGTTCGATTTCACCATCGTCCTTGATGCGGCGCATCTCGGGAAGCAGGTCTGCCATGTTCACGAGAGTCGCCCCCGGCACCCTGGCCTGCGCATCGCGAAGAATCTTCAGCGATGCGGGAATCTCCGAATTCGCGCCGACGACAGGCCCGAGGAACACGGCTTGCTGGTCCTGCTGCAACATCGCGGTGAGCGTCCCCGGCAGTGTATTAATTCGGAGCACCTGCTCGAAACCGTATTTTTCGTTCAGTGCATCGCCCAGCGGTTCACGCCGCCCATTCCAGTTTTCGTCTTCCACGTCGCGGCGCTGCAAGAACAAGATTTCATTGAAGCGATGATCCCCGGGCGCGAGTATCAATGCGGCGCCCGGTTCGGACACGCCGGTCAGGTAATAGAAACTCGATTCCTGGACAAAGCCTTCCTGGACGATTCCACCACCGGCGCCCCCGCCGTAGAGAACGGCAACGCCACCGTCCATTGCTTCCATCACGGCCTGGCGCCGCGCCTTGAAGATGTCGGCATCGTCAGCCTGCGCGATGCCCGACAACAGCAAGCTCGCGACTGCCAGTCGCAGTGCGTGTTTCATCGTGAACCCCCCGGTTTGTTGTTATTCGAGCCTAGGCCCAGGTGCCTTCGCCCTTGGGAGTCCTAATATACGCCGATCGCACGCTATCGATAAATTCCTGCTGGCCTGCCGAGACATAACCGTTTGCCGCCGCGACCTTGACCAGCATCTGCATCAGGGATTCGGCCTGCTCGGGCGAGAACGTGTCCTTGTTTCGATCGGCGAGTTTCTGCAGCTGCTCGCTGATCAGCTGCGGCGCTGCCAGCAGGTGCGCAGCGGAGCCGAACAACTGCGATGCCTCACGTTCATCCATCGAGAACTCGGACTTGAATTGCTCCAGCGCCAGCTGTTTTTGCTCGGCCGTGATATCGCCGTCGAGCTTGGCCGCGCCAATGACGAGCAGCGCGGCGATGTGAACCGGATCCTCGATGGAGAAAATCGGGTCGCTGCCGTATTTCTTCGCAAACGCCCGGCGTCGATACCAGTAGAACGGGTTCATGCCGCCCAGGTCGATGCCCATCCGATCCAGAAAAAAGAGGATCGAGACGATCGCAGTCAGTACACCAAGCAATACATGCATGGGTAGTCCTCCCCAGGCCACAGATTGGAGAATAGCACCCGGACCGGCCGGCTACTGTGACCTAATTCCCTGCTTCTGCCGCTTGCCTAGCAGATTCGCGGCAGAGGATCGTCTTCGAGCTCTTCGAGGAAGCGTTCGCCACCGAGTGGCGTTTCGAGAATGACACGTTTGTCGGTGGAGGTGATGCGACCTGCGCGTGCCGCATCCTGGCCGGATGGCAACGACCGCCAAACGTCGAGCGCGGCATCCGCCTGCTCTTCAGCCAGAACCGCAAACACGCGGCCTTCGCAGGCAAGGTAGTACGGATCGTAGCCGAGCATGTCGCATACCGATTGCACCGGCTCCTTGACCGGGATGGTCGCCTCGAGACGCACGCCAAGCCCCGTCGCGCGCACGATCTCGTTGGCTATCGACGCGATCCCACCTCGCGTCGGGTCACGCATGAATCGCAGGCCATCAAACTGCATCAACGCTTCGGTGAGCTCCATCACCGGGCCCGCATCGGAGATGACATCGCCGCGCAACCCGAAGTCCTCGCGCGCGAGCATGACAGCCGTACCGTGATCCCCGACGGTGCCGCTGATGATCGCGACATCGCCCTCCCGGATATTGTGGATTGAGGGTTTGACGCCCGGCAGTCTGACGCCGACGCCTGTCGTCGCGAGATACAAACCACCGCCTTCGCCGCGGCGCAGGACCTTCGTGTCGCCGGCCTTGACCTGCACGCCGGCTTCGCTCGCAGCCTTGGCAAGGCTTGCAACGATGCGGTCGAGAACCTCGACCTCGAGACCCTCTTCGATGAACGCGTTCAATGTCAGGTACAGCGGCTTCGCGCCTGCAACGGCAAGGTCATTAGTCGTGCCATGAACAGCCAGACCGCCGATGTCGCCACCCGGAAATTCGAGCGGCTGCACCGTGAAGCCGTCGGTCGTGATCATGACGTCCTCGCCGTTCAGGGCGATCGGCGCAGCATCCGCCAGCACATCGAGTTCTTTCTCACCGAGGTGGCGCGCAAACACTTCCTCGATCAGCTCACGCATGAAGCGACCGCCGTTGCCGTGTGCCAGTGAGATGCGATCGTCTTCCATCGAATTATCCGTTGCTTTCCCGCGCTGCGAGCTCCGCAGCCTGGCCGTAGCTCAGCGCGGCATCGTTGACGGGCAGCACAGCCGGCATTTGTACCTCGAAGCCATCGGCCTCGAGAAGCGCGATCGCCTGTTCCGTCAGGACCCGGTTCTGGAATACTCCACCACTCAAACCGACCTGCGTCACACCGTGCTCAACGCGAACCCTGTGGGCCTGATCGAGAATCAGTTGCGCCATGCTGGAGTGGAAAATCTCGGCGCGCAGCGCACGGCTGCGGGTCTCGTCGCCCATCATGCGCAGCAATGGTCGCCAGTCACCGCGCCAGATGCCCGCTTCGTCTTTCTCCAACGGTAACGAAACCGGCGCCGCCAACTCTTCACAAAATGCCTCGAGTAACATCGGGCCTTCGGCCTCGAAGCTGGCGTGTGTCTTGCCGAGGATAACGGCTGCTGCCGCGTCGAAAACGCGTCCCGCCGCGCTTGTCTCCGGGCTATTCACACCCTTCGTCCAGGCACCGAAAGCGAGGCCGTCTTCGTCCGGGCACTCGTTCCAGTGCTTGCCACACTCCCAATGCATGGCCGCGGCGCTGCGCCAGGGCTCCCTCCCCGCCTTGTCGCCGCCTGGCAGCCGGAACGTACGCAAGCTGCACACTCGCTGCCAGGAACCGGGCATGCCGAGCAGTGCCTCGCCGCCCCACAGCGTGCCGTCTTCGCCGTAGCCAACGCCGTCCCATGTAAAGATCAGCGACTGTCCCCGAATGCGGCACTCAGCCGCAATGGCACTGGCATGAGCTGCGTGGTGCCAGACGATGTCGACCGGCAGATCCTGTTGGCGCGCCCAGCGGTGCGTTGTGTACCCCGGGTGCGCGTCGCAAACGATGCGCTCCGCCGCGACCCCGTAAAGAGCCTGCAAATCCTGTGCAACCTGCTCGAACACGGCCAGGCTTCGCGGGCTGTCCATTTCGCCGATGTGCGGCGATACAACGACGCGATCATCCCACGCCAGCGCCACCGTGCCTTTCATGTGACCACCCACCGCCAGCACCGGCTGACGCTGCTGCCACGGCAGTTCGACTTCGAGCGGAGCGCAACCACGGCCAATGCGTATCGGGCGCATGACTCCGGCGACACGACGATAAACAGGATCATCAGCCGGCCGGACGATGGGCCGATTGTGATGCAGGTAGCCATCCACAATGTCACTGATACGAGCTTCGACTTCGCAGTTGTCGGTAAGCACGGGCTCGCCACTGATATTCGCCGAAGTAGCAACGAGCGGTGAGCCGAATTCGTCGAGCAGCAATGCATGCAACGGGCTGTATGGCAGGAACGCGCCGATTTCCGACAGGCCCGGCGCGATATTACGGGCAAGGTCGTTGTTGCCATTCTTGCTCGCCAATACGATGGGGCGCCCTGGGCTCGCTATCAGCTCGGCTTCTTCCGGCGCCAGGTTTGCGTAGCGGCGCACGCAGTCGAGGCCATCATTGCCTTCCAGCGGGAACATTACGGCAAGTGGCTTCGACGGCCGGTGCTTGCGCCAGCGCAGGTCGTCGACCGTCGAGACGTCACGAGCGTCGCACATCAGGTGGTAGCCGCCGATACCCTTGACGGCGATGATGTGCCCGTCGCGAAGTTTGTCCAGCGCCGCCTCGAGCGCTTCATCGGCAAGCGCCGTCGACGCGTCCTCCTTGTCGAAAAAGCTCAGGTGCGGCCCACACGTCGGACAAGCCACCGGTTCCGCGTGGAAACGCCGGTCGGCGGAGTCGAGGTATTCCCTCTCGCATTCGGCGCACAACGGAAAGTTCGCCATGCTCGTATTTGGGCGGTCATAGGGCAGCGCTTCAATCAGCGTGTACCGCGGTCCGCATTGCGTGCAGTTGATAAAGGGATAACGGTAACGCCGATCGGCCGGATCCTGCAGTTCCCGCCGGCAGTCGTCACACATGAAGAAATCCTGCGGGACGAAGATGCGCGCTTCTGTGCCGGCAGCACTCTCGGAAATTTCAAACTCCGGAAAGTCCGTCCTCTCGATCTCCTCGACGAGGTCGATTCCTGGCTTCGCCAATGGCGGTGAGCTGTCGACGAGGTCGCGCTCGAACCTGTTCAACACCGATGCCGGGCCGGTTGCCAAGACTTCGACTTCGCCGAGCTGGTTGCGAACGCGGCCAGTCAGTCCATGCTCGCGCGCCAGGCGGTATACGAACGGCCGAAAACCGACGCCCTGGACGTGGCCCGACAGAACGATACGCCGTGTGCATACGTTACCCGGAACAACATGGCGGGCGAGTTCAGCCAATGTTTTTTCTCCGGCCTTCCCACTCGTTGTCCCGGTAGCCGGACGCCCACCAGATGCGGCATGCGCCTTCGTCCGAGACCATGCACGGCCCGATCGGCTTACGTGGCGTGCATGCGAGGCCATAAAGGCGGCACTGGTTCGGATACAGCTTGCCCAGCACGACCCGCGCGCAGTCGCAGCCAGGCGGCATTTCGCCTACGCGCTTGCGCGAATCATCGGCATAAGACGGGAAGTGTTGCCGGGAATCGAACCGTGCATATTCGTCGCGCAGCTCGAAGCCGGATTTCGGAATGATGCCAACGCCACGCCAGTTCGCGTCCGTGACTTTCATGACCTGTTCAAGCTGGCGCCGTGCTTCGGCGTTGCCACCCGGTCGTACAACCTCAGGGTAGCAATTGTCGAGAAAACGACGGCCATCCCGTAGTTGCCGCATGACCGAATACATTGCCTGCAATAACGTGTCGGGCCGAAAACCAGCAACGGCTGCGGGAATGTTGTGCTTGTCGACGACAAACTCCCATTCTTCCGGCCCCATTACGGTCGATACGTGGCCGGGTGCGATCAGGGCATCGAAGCCCGGCTCCTCGGAATCGAGCAACATCGCGACAGCGGGCCATGTCAGCCGGCCCGACAACAGCACGAGCAGGTTGTCGGGCACGCCTTCGGCAAGCATCGCCGCAACCGGCGCCGTCGTGGTCTCGAATCCTGCGGCAAAGAACACGACCCGCTTGCCCGCATTCTCGCTGGCAATCCTGACCACTTCCGTCGGCGACGCGATCGGGCGTATATCTGCGCCTGCCGCCTTGGCCTGCTCGAGAGAACGTGGTTCGCGCTTTGGTGCATTGACCGGCACGCGCAGCATGTCGCCAAAGGCGACAAGGATGATGTCCTCATTCAGGGCGAGCTGAATCGCCTCGTACACATCTTCTTCGGGACAGATGCAGACAGGGCAGCCCGGGCCCGGTACGAGCTCGATGTTTTTCGGAATCGCCGTTCGCAGGCCGGCCATCGAAATCGAACGCTCGTGGCCACCGCAGACATTCATGATCCGAACAGGCCGATCGACGCCGAGATCTTGCAGCGCCTGCAGCCATTGTTCGGCCGTGCGGCTCATTCCCGGCTACCTGCCTCGCGGCGAATCCAGTCGAGCCATGCATCCATGCCCGTACCGGTCCTTGCAGATACCTTGTAAAGCGGCGCCGGATTGGCGATCTGCCGCAGATAGTTCTCGGCCGCGTCAGGATCGAAGTCGCCCAGTACTTCGAGCAAATCCGACTTGGTAATGAGAACAAGGTCGGCGGCGCGGAACATCACCGGGTACTTGGCCGGCTTGTCGTCGCCTTCGGGTGTCGACAGCAGTGCGACGTTGATGTGCTGCCCGAGGTCAAAGCTTGCGGGACATACGAGGTTGCCGACGTTTTCGATGAATACGATGTCGACATCGTCGAGGTCCAGCTCGTGAAGTGCGTGATGCACCATGTGGGCGTCGAGATGGCAGGCGCTGCCAGTACTGATTTGTATAGCGGGAACGCCCTTTGCGCGGATGCGATTGGCATCGTTCTCGGTTTCGAGGTCACCCTCCACAACGGCAATATTGAGATCACTGCCAAGTGCCTCGATCGTCGCTTCGAGCAATGTTGTTTTGCCGGCGCCCGGTGACGACATCAGGTTTATCGCCAGGACGTTGTGCCGGCTGAAGTGTTCGCGATTGTGCAGCGCTTCATGATCGTTCGCGTCCAGCAAGCCCTGCAGCACCTCGACTGCATGTTCGTCAGCTGCCGGCGTTACGTTGCATCCGCAGGTATCACACATTGATTTCTCCCAGCACGACGCGTTGCAGCAACAGTTCATCGCCGCTTACCAGTGTCGTTCGCCAGTCACCGCATTGCGTACAGACCAGCTTGTTCATCGTTACCTCCGATTCCGCGCCACATTCCTCGCAGCGAACACGTATCGGCGTCGCATCCAGGTGCAACGTCGCCGAGTCAGCCACCGTGCCAGCAGCAGCGATCGGAAAGGCGTTTTGCATCAATGGACCCTCTACCCCCGACAGCGGGCCAACGCTGACGTATATGTCAGATACCGAGTCCGCGTTCTCTTTGCGGGCGACGTCCGTAACCTGCCCGATCAGTGCCTGGCAAATTGCGAGCTCATGCATCGGCCTCGAGCACCTCGTCGAACAATTCCCAGGAATCGGCGGCTTCTTCCGCCGACACCTTTTGAATCGCGTAGCCGACGTGCACCAGCACATGATCGCCCGGCGCGAGCTCTTCCCCCTGCAACAGGAAGAGGCTCACTTCGCGTTCTATGCCGCGAGCAACACAGCGGCACTGAAAACCGTCGATCGATTCAATCTGCATAGGGACCGCGAGACACATGTCAAAAAGAATAGACGTGGTTTGGAATGAGTCGCATCAGTAATAACGCCTAGATTTTGGGCATTAGGCGCAACACGGTACGTAATTTCGCCTATTCAGGCGGTCTGCGGATGCGCCTAACCTGCTTACTTGGGGGGTGTCCTGCGTTGCAGCAACTGGATTGTTGCACATGGGGCCCGAGAGGGAGATATGCCGAGCAAATTGCAGCGGAGCAGCCGGTGACCAGTACCCTTGTATTGGGCGTCGGCAATGTGCTGCTTGCGGACGAGGGCGCTGGCGTGCACGCCATGCGCTATCTCAAAGACCACTACGACCTCCACAACGTTACCTACATTGATGCCGGCACGCTGAGCTTCACGCTCGCCAGCGATATCGCCGAACACGACCACCTGATCGTCTTCGACGCCGCACAGATCGGCGCCGAACCCGGCGGCATCAAGGTTTTGCAGAACGAAGAAGTCGATGAATTCCTCAAGTCGGGCAAATGCAGCGTTCACGAGGTCGGATTCGCAGACCTCATGGACATCGCCCGGCTCGAAGGCTACCTGCCCACGCGCTACGCCCTGATCGGTATCCAGCCCGAGACACTCGGCTGGGGAGAAACACCGAGCGAGACCGTGCGCAGGTCCTTGCCACGAGCAGCCGCGAACGCCGCCGCGCTCGTGCACAAGTGGCGTCAACCCAACTATCCAAAGGCGGTGAACCAATGAGCTCAGTAGACACGAACCCCGTTTGTAGCAGCCTGGAGACAGGCAACGTCGAACCCCTCCTGCACGAAATTCGCCATGCGTTGAAGCGCCTCGCCGACGGCGAGGACGGCACGGTCATCGACCTGAAACGACTGCCACTGGCACCGGGCGAAGAAGAACGAATTGAAGAAACCCTTGGTACCGGCGAAGTGCGCGCCGAAGTCGACGCGCTCGGGCCGACCATCATCCAGGAAACCTCGTATCCCGGTGTGTGGCTCATCACCCACAAGAATGCGGACGGCGTCACGGTCGCCCGCTTTGTCGAGGTTACCTACATACCCGAACTGCTGAGATCCCAACAAGCCGATATCGATGCCGGCATCGACAGGCTTGAAGACGAACTCAGGACCTAGGAGGCAAGAACGATGCGCAAAGACCAAAACCTGGGCGATTACCTGCGTTTGCAGGGCGTTTCCCGCCGCGGCTTCCTGAAATTCTGTTCGGCGACAGCATCGCTGATGGCATTACCGCCATCGGCTGTGGCACAGGTCGCCGAGGCACTCGCCACCGCGAGGCGTCCCTCGGTCATCTGGCTGTCGTTCCAGGAATGCACAGGCTGCACCGAGTCATTGACCCGCTCACATGCACCTACTGTCGAGTCACTGATTTTTGATGCGATTTCACTCGACTATCACCACACGTTACAGGCAGCTGCAGGCCATGGTGCCGAAGCGGCGCGCGAAGCGGCGATGGAAGAGAACTCGGGCGAGTACATCCTCGTTGTCGACGGCTCGATCCCGATCGACAACCCGGCTTATTCGACGATCGCCGGCATCAGCAATCTCGACATGCTGAAAGAAGCTGCAGAGCATTGCTTCGCGATCGTTGCCGTTGGCACCTGCGCCGCGTTCGGCGGCCTGCCTGGCGCGCAACCGAACCCGACCGGCGCCGTTGCCGTTGGCGACATCATCAAGGACAAACCGATCATCAACGTATCGGGTTGCCCACCGATTCCAGTCGTCATCACCGGCGTGCTGGCGCACTTCCTGACGTTCGGCACTATTCCCGAACTCGATGCGCTGGGTCGCCCGGTCGCGTTTTTCGGACAGAACATTCACGACCGCTGCTATCGCCGCCCGTTTTACGAGAGAGGCGAGTTCGCCGAGACGTTCGACGACGAAGGCGCTCGCAAGGGCTGGTGCCTGTACAAGCTCGGCTGCAAGGGCCCGACGACCTACAACGCCTGCGCAACGCTCAAATGGAACCAGGGCACGGGCTTCCCGATCCAGGCCGGCCACGGCTGCATCGGCTGCTCGGAACCGAGATTCTGGGACTATGGCGGCTTCTATGAGCCGATCTCGGCAGGCAAGTGGGGATCGCGTGAGGCACTGCTCGGCGCGGCCGCTGCCGGCGCTGCAGTCGGCATCGGCTCCGCATTGGCCGCAAGGTCGCGCAAGAAGAAGGCGATGGCCGAAGAGGAGGTATAGTCATGTCGCTGCTCGAATTTGCACGCGGCCCTGCTCTCGAATGGTCGCTGATAATTTTTTGTTTCGGGCTGCTGTGGCGCATCATTGGTGCGATGTTTCTGCTGCGCAAGGGAGACATTTCCAAACCGCGCCGTAACAAACCGATACGCGACGGCTGGACCGGCATAATCAGCCGCTCGGCGCCGGCAGAAGCGTTCGAAGCCAGCATCCGGTTCCAGCACATAACAGGTTATGCGTGGCACATCGCGTTGTTCGTGTCGGTGTTGTTTTTCGCACCACACATCGAGTTCTTCGAATCGGTGCTCGGCTTCAGCTGGCCAAACCTGCCGAACACGGCCATCCTGTTTACGGCGGCCGTCGCCACGGGTGTGCTGCTCGCACTGCTTATCCGGCGCGCTACCCACCCGGTACAGCGCCTGATCTCGAACGCGGACGACTACATCAGCATCTTCGTGGTGTTGGTGCCGCTGATCACCGGGATCGCGGCTTTCGCCCACATCGGTGCGCGCTACGAAACACTGCTTGCCGTCCACCTGCTCAGCGTTGAACTCATGTTCGTCTGGTTCCCGTTCGGCAAACTGATGCACTCCGCAATGACGTTCCCGGCACGCTGGGAGGCCGGCACACAATTTGGACGCAGGGGGGTCAAGGCATGAACACCGCAATGACCAGGGTGCAGGATTTCCAGTCCAGGCTGCAGCCCATCGGCGACGACCTGGTGCGTATCGAGTGCACCGACGAACAGAGAATTCAGTACGCCAAGAAGGCCTTCATGCACAAGATCGATGGCCGCAAAGCCGTCGATCTCGACTCCTGCCTGCAATGCGGCATGTGCGCAGAGGCCTGCCACTTTTACGAGGCCACCAAGAACGAGAAGTATGCTCCGGTGTACAAGTTCCGGCTGCTCCGGCGCTTTTATCGCCGTGAGTTGAGCCCGATGCGCTGGCTGTACAAACCGTTTACGAAAGACATCACCATTAGTGAGCTCGAGGAATGGGGCCACCTGGTATTCGATGCCTGCACGGGCTGCGGTCGCTGCGACATGATCTGCCCGATGGGCATCAAGATATCGACGCTGATCCGCGTGGCGCGCGAAGGAGTGGCCGCGGCCGGCTTCATGCCCGCGGATCTGCGCGTGATCCAGAAGGAACAGCTCGAGAACAACACGATGTTCGGCGTCGGCGCAGCGGAATTGCGACAACTCGTCGACAAGCTGCGCGCCGACGGTGTCGACGTGCCACTCGACAAGGACGGTGCAGACGTCATGTTGCTCACCTCGGCTCCCGAGATCCAGGCATTTCCCGATACGTTCGCCGCGAATGCCAGGATCCTGAACAAGTCGGGTGTGAACTGGACGATCAGGAGCGACTGCTTCGAGGCCTCCAATGCCGGTTTCATCAATGCCAATGACAAAACGCTGGATGCGCAGATCAAGCGTGTCGTCGACCGCGCAACCGAACAGGGCATCAAGACCCTGCTGATCTCCGAGTGTGGCCACGGCTACCAGATCATGCGCTGGGAGGCTGCAAACGAACTCGGCAAAGAATTGCCGTTTGAAGTGCTCTCAATGCCCGAGTTCATGGTCCAGGAGCTCGGCGAGGGACGTCTTGCATTGAAGCAGCAGGCCAACGGCGCGTCGGTCACCTATCACGACCCGTGCCGTCTCGCACGCAAAGGCGGCGTAATGGATGAGCCGCGCGCGGTGCTGGCCGCCATGGGGTTCGATGTCAGGGAAACGCCAGCCAGTCGCCGCGAAAACTACTGCTGCGGTGGCGGCTGCGGCGACTACGCGATACGCGGCGCTGCAAAACTGCGCCAGAAGGCGTTCGCAATCAAACAGCGCGAGTTCGATGAGGCCGGTGCGGACGAGGTCATTACCGGCTGCGTCAACTGCAGGTTCAACCTGATGGTGGGCGCACAAAATGCCGGTTGGGAAACGCCGGTAACGAGCTTGGTAGAGACAGTCGCAGCCAACTTGGCTGACTAACACAGGTAGGAATCGTCATGAATGACCGAATTGTTGTAGATCCTATTACAAGAATCGAGGGTCACCTGCGCATAGAGGCGCAGATGGACGGGGACCGAATTGCCGAGGCGTATTCCTCCGGCACGATGGTCCGCGGTATCGAAATCATCCTGCAGGGCCGCGACCCACGCGATGCATGGGCATTCGCCCAGCGCATTTGCGGCGTCTGCACCCTGGTACACGGCATCGCTTCCATACGCGCTGTCGAGGATGCCCTTGACTATGAAATTCCGAAGAACGCCCAGCTGATCCGTAACCTGATGATCGGCGCGCAGTATGTGCATGACCATGTCATGCACTTCTATCACCTGCATGCGCTCGACTGGGTCGATGTTGTGTCGGCACTGCAGGCGGATCCTGCAGCCACGTCGACGCTTGCCCAGAGCATCAGCAATTATTCGAAGAGCTCTCCGGGCTACTTTGCCGATATGCAAAAGAAGGTGAAGGACTTTGTCGAAGCCGGCCAACTCGGCATCTTCGCAAAAGCCTACTGGGGCCACCCGGCATACAAACTGCCGCCTGAAGCAAACCTCATGGCGGTCGCGCACTATCTCGAGGCCCTTGCATGGCAACGCGACGTTGCCAGGCTGCATACGATCTTCGGCGGCAAGAACCCGCACCCGCACTTCCTCGTGGGCGGTGTGCCCTCGCCGATCGACCTGAACTCGGATTCGGGTATCAACTCGGCACGTCTCGCGACAGTACAGGACATCATCACGCAGATGCGTGAGTTCGTGGACCAGGTTTACGTCCCCGACACCCTTGCCATCGCCAGCTTCTACAAGGACTGGGGTGCACAGGGTGAAGGTGTCGGCAACTTCCTGTGCTACGGCGACCTGCCCGAGAACGGCATTGCCGACCCGTCGTCATACCTGTTCCCGCGCGGCGCCATCCTCAATCGCGATCTGTCGACGATTCACGAAGTCGACCTGCACGAACAGGGCCAGATCGAGGAGTACGTTGCGCATTCGTGGTACGACTACTCCACGGGCAAGGCATCCGGCCTGCACCCGTACGATGGCGAGACAGTGTTCAATTACGACGGCCCGACGCCGCCGTACGACCAGCTCGATGTCGAACAGAGCTACTCATGGCTCAAGTCGCCGCGCTGGAAAGGCAACGTCATGGAGGTTGGTCCGCTGGCGCGTGTTCTGATGTTGTATGCATCGGGCCACGAGCAGACCCAGGAACTCGTCAACTACACGCTGCAAACGCTCGACATTCCGGTCGAGGCCCTGTTCTCGACGCTCGGCAGGACTGCTGCCCGTACGCTCGAGACCAAGGTCGTCGCCGACAACCTGCAGGTCTGGTACGACAACCTGATCGGCAATATCAAGAGCGGCGACACACGCACGTTCAACGAGACGCTGTGGGATCCGTCGACCTGGCCGAAGAGCGCCAGGGGCGCCGGATTCATGGAAGCGCCGCGTGGCGGACTCGCACACTGGGTCGTCATCGAAGACGGCAAGATCGCGAACTACCAGGCCGTCGTTCCGAGCACCTGGAACGCAGGCCCACGCGATGCCGAGGGGCAGCCGGGACCGTACGAGGCAGCCCTCGCCGGCCACCAGATGGTCGACCCGCAGCAGCCGGTCGAAATCCTGCGCACGATTCACAGCTTCGACCCGTGCATCGCCTGCGCCGTGCACGTAACCGACCCGGATGGCGAAGAACTCGTCAACGTCAAGATTCGATAGGAGGCAAGAAATGAAGAAACTGATCACAACCGCGATCCTCCTTGCAGGATCGACGCCGGCGATGGCACACACGTTGTCGCATAAAGAAGGCATGGCTGCACTGGTGCACCAGCTGCTCGGCTCACATCACCTGCCGTTCACGTTGCTGTTGGTTGTCGTCGCCATTGCGCTCTTCCGTAGCTGGAAACGACGCGCCGACTAAGCCGTCGCTGGATTGTGCAAATGACGCCCGGCCCGTGCCGGGCGTTTTTGCTGGTATTTCTACGTATCGCCCCGCCGCCTTAAATTAGATATATCTAATATTAGACCTGGTACAAGACAATTTCGCGCGGCGGGAGGTACTCATGAAATTCGGCACGCGCTGGCCACCGGTGCCAGCAGGGATTCTCATAGGCATCAGCATGCTGCTGGCGTGGCTGGTTGCCGGGCGCGGTGTGGGTGCTTCTGGCGGCATGACGCGATTCGTTGCCTGGATCCAGCATGGCCTGTTCCCCGCCGCGACCGAGCAAAGCGCCTATTTCGGCAAGTACTTCGCTGACGGTGCGCATCCACTCTATGATTACGTCGTGTTCCTGCTCGTCGGCATGCTGATCGGCGCATTCATTGCCGCCTGGCGTGCCGGCGAACTGCGCCTCGAGGTGCTGCGCGGTCCCCGCGCCTCGGTCGTCTACCGGCTCGTGCTTGCGCTCGGCGGGGGCGTCCTTGCCGGGTTTGCGGCGCGGCTGGCCCGCGGCTGCACCAGCGGGCAGGCACTTGTCGGCGGCGCCGAGCTCTCTATTGGCGCCTGGGTCTTCATGATGTGTATTTTCGCCGGCGGCTGGATGGCGGCCTGGTTCGTGAGAAAACAATGGATATGATCTTCCCGCTCGCCAAGACCGGCGCCATCACCGAGGCCACCAACCTGTGGCTGGCCATCCCGATTGGCATCGTCTTCGGCTTCGCGCTGTTTCATGCCGGGTTTACCGACAGCCGCCGCATCGCCTGGGCATTCTATTTCAAGGATGTCGGTGTCCCGGTTGTCATGTTTTCGGCAATCGTCACCGGCATGCTGGGTCTTTGGGGCCTTAGCCTCGCCGGTGTGATCAACATCGCAGAGGTCTACATGCTGCCGACATTCCTCGTGCCGATGGCGATTGGTGGCCTGATCTTCGGCGTCGGCATGGTCACCGGCGGCTACTGCCCCGGGACCGCGGTCGCGGCCGTCGCGACCGGCAAGGTCGACGGCATGGTGTTCATCGTCGGCTTCCTGATCGGCAGCCTGATCTTCGGTGAATTCTTCCCGGTGTGGGGCGACTTCTACAACAGCAACTATCTCGGTGTATTCCGGCTCGACCAGTGGCTGGGTATCGGCCTTGGCGTCACGACCCTCGCCATCGTGCTCATTGCCGTCGGTGGCACGCTGGGCATGCGCTGGGTGCAGAACCGCTTCTGGCCATCCGTCGATGCCGACCCGAACGAGGCAGCCAGAGCCAGGCTCCAGGGCGGATTGATTGCAATTGCTCTGCTGGTCGCCCTCGTGATCGCGTTCTTTCCGACGGAGGCATTTATTGACGACTCCGTAGAAACACCCTGGTACATCATTCCGCGGGCCGAGGTTGCACCGTGAGGCGCCGCGAGTTCATCAAGGTTTCGACCCTGCTTGGCACTGGTGCCGTTGTATCACCATCGCTATTTCTCGGCGGATGCTCGACAAGGCCGCTGCCGGGCACGGGCACCATCACGTCGACGCCGACGATTTGCGACATGTGCTTCTGGAAATGCGCCGGTCACGTGCACGCCGAGGACGGCGAGCTGTGGAAGATCACGGGCAACGACGAGGATCTGCATAGCGGCGGCCGGCTGTGTACACGGGGCACGGGCGGCCCCGGCGCCTACCTCGACCCCGACCGGCTGAAGAAACCGATGCTGCGCGTCACGGTCGACGGCCGCCAGACATTCCAGGAAGTCAGCTGGGAAGAGGCGCTCGATTTCATCGCGAACAAGATGCGTTCGATTGCCGCAGAGCACGGCCCGGAAAAGCTGCTCATGCTGAACCACGGCGCCGGCAGCTCGCATTTCCGCCACCTGTTGCGCGCGTATGGCTCGGACAGTCATGCCGAACCGGCCTTCGCCCAGTGCCGCGGTCCGCGTGATGTCGGTTTCCGGCTCACGGTCGGCGAGTCGGCAAGCTCGCCCGAACGCACCGACATGGCGAATGCGCGCTGCATCGTGCTGATCGGCTCGCACATTGGCGAGAACCTCCACAACGGCCAGGTCCAGACAATGGCGCAGGCGCTTGACAAGGGTGTCACGCTGATTACGGTCGACCCACGATTCTCCGTGCCGGCCAGCAAATCGAAACACTGGTTGCCAATCAAACCGGGCACCGATCTCGCGCTGCTCCTGTCGTGGATGAACGTCCTCATCGAGGAGGATCTCTATGACAAGGACTACGTCGAGCGTCACACGATCGGTTTCGAACAGCTCAGGGATCATGTGCGCGCCTACACGCCGGAGTGGGTCTACCTGGAAACCGGCATCAAGCCTGAAGTCATCCGCGAAACAGCCAGGGAAATGGCCAAGGCGGCGCCGGCAACGATCGTACATCCTGGCCGCCATGCCACCTGGTACGGTGACGACACGCAGCGCAGTCGCGCGATTGCCATGCTCAACGTCTTGCTCGGCTCGTGGAATCGCAAGGGCGGTTTCTATATTCCCGAGAGCGTCAGCCTGCCCGACTACCCGTTGCCGGACTACCCGGAGCCGAAGTACCACACGGCCGATGCCTACCCGGGCAAGTGGCCGTTTGCCAGCCAGGGCGTCACCAACGGCGTCATCGAGGCATCCATCGGGGAAGATGCGTTCTTCAAGGGCTGGCTCGTTTACGGCACCAACCTGCCGCAGACGATTCCCGCGGTCGAAGAGAAACTCAAGGCGGCGGCCAATTCGCTGGATCTTGTCGTTGTCGTCGAGACCATGCCTTCGGAGATGACCGGATACGCCGACGTCATCCTGCCCGAGTGCACTTACCTCGAACGCTACGATGAACTCAGGAACTCCGGCGAGCGAGCGCCATCGCTGGCCTTGCGCATGCCGGCGTTCGAGCCGAAATACGACAGCAAGCCGGGCTGGTGGATTGCCAGGGAACTCGGCCACCGGCTCGGGCTCGACGAGTATTTCCCGTGGCAGGACTTCTCCGAGAAGCTCGACTGGCAGTTGCAACAGGTTGGCAGCTCGCTCGAAGAAATGAAGAAGATCGGCGTCAAGAACTTCCCGCGCAAATCGCCGATGTATTTTCGCGAAGGCGCGCGCGTGCAGTTCCGCACACCAAGCCGCAAGATCGAGTTGTACTCGAAGCAGCTGGCCGACAAGGGCTTCGACCCGATGCCGGTTTACACGCCCCCGGACCCGGTCCCTGAAGGCTTTTATCGCCTGAACTACGGCCGCATGCCGGCGCACACGTTCGGCAAGACCACGAACAACCCGTTGCTGTTCGAACTGGCCCCCGAAAACCAGCTCTGGGTAAACCCGCTGGTCGCAAGTGAGTGGGGCCTCGAGAGCGGCGACCGCGTGCGGCTTGGCGGCACCAACGGCGTTGTCAGCAACCCGGTTCGCGTGCGTGTCACAGAACGTATTGGCCCGGACTCGGTGTTCATGGCGCACGGCTTCGGCCGCAAGTCGCGCCGCCTGAAACTCGCTTTCGGCATCGGCGCCGACGACTCCTCGTTGATGGATAACGTCAAGATCGACCCGATCATGGGCGGCACGGGCATGCGCGCCAGCTATGTCACGTTCGTCAAAGAAGCCGCGCAGGAGGCGGCATCATGACGCGCTTTGCAATGGTCATAGACACCAGGACCTGCATCGGCTGTGGCGATTGCGTGGTGGCGTGCAAGACAGAAAACAAGGTTCCGGAGGGCCTGAACCGCGACTGGGTCGTCGAGGCCACGAGCGGCACGTACCCGAACCTGACGACCGAGTTTCGCTCGGAGCGCTGCAATCACTGCTCCAACCCGACATGTGTAACGCTTTGCCCGACCGGCGCCAGCCACCTCTGGAACGACACCAATATCGTTCTCGTCGAGCCCTCCAGGTGCACGGGCTGCAAGGCCTGCATCGCGGCGTGTCCCTACGATGCGCGCCTGGTCATGCATCCCGACGGCTACATCGACAAGTGCACGTTCTGCCACCATCGCGTGGAAAAAGGCCTCGACCCGGCCTGTGTCTCGAGCTGCCCGACGCACTGCATGCATTTCGGTTCGCTCGACGACCCGGGCAGCATCGTCAGCCAGCTGCTGAAGAAGCGCAAACACAAAGTGCTCCACCCTGAAACGGGTAACGAGCCCAACGTCTATTACCTGGTCTGAGGAGTGACTGCGAATGTTTGAAGAACTCCTCGTTACGGCGCGCGCCAATGACCTGATCGATCCCAGCCTGCGAATCTGGACCTGGGAAGTCGCGATGTACCTGTTCCTGGGCGGGATCACGGCCGGCATCATGATCTTCGCGGCAGCCATGGCACTGCTCGGCAAGGATCGCGAGGCGCCATTTGCGAGTACCCGGCTCGCGCTGCTCGCGCCAATCGCCCTGTCGCTGGGCATGACAACACTGTTCATGGACCTGGAACACAAGCTCTACGTGTTCCGCTTCTACACGACATTCCGGGTCTTGTCCCCGATGTCGTGGGGCGCATGGATTCTTATCATCATCTACCCGATTTCGATCCTGCAAATCCTGTCGACGCTGCGCAAGGGTCTGCCGCAGGCGGCCACCTACGTCGACCGGCTTGCGGCGGGACGGGCGATCGTCGACTGGAGCGAGCGCAATCGCCGCACCATCTCCCTCATCGCATTGCCGGCGGGAGTGTTGCTCGGTGTTTATACGGCAATCCTGTTGAGCGCGTTCAGCGCGCGACCATTCTGGAACACCGGCGTGCTGGCGCCCCTGTTCCTCGTCTCGGGCATATCGACAGCCGCCGCACTCGCCGCCCTGCTGACAAAGGACCACGGCGAACGGGCATGGTTCACGCGCCTCGACATCGCGCTGATCATCCTGGAACTACTCCTCGTCGCCCTGTTCATCATCAATCTCGCCACCGGCTCGGCCAGCCAGATCAAGGCACTCGAGTGCTGCGTCATGGGCGGACCGTATACGTTTGCATTCTGGGTCCTGTTCGTCGGCATCGGCTTGTTGATTCCGCTGCTGCTGGAGATAATGGAGATGAAAGGGCTCGGCAAGCCCCTGGCGCTGGCAGCGGCAGTGCTGGTCCTGTTCGGCGGCTACACCTTGCGACAGGTCATGATAGACGTCGGCCAGCAAAGCACGTGGACAAGCTACCCGACTCAATACGATACCGAACTACTGGAACGACTTAACCGATGAACAACTCAAGTTGGATGTTGCTGCTTCCCTTTTCAGCATTGCTTTCGGCCTGCGGCAACGCCGGCGCGCCCGAAACTTCACTGGTCGACGTGGCGCAAGCCGCCGCGCGTCAGACCGACCGCGTCAGTGTGCAGGAACTGGCTGGCTGGATTATCGAGGACCGCCGCGATTTCGAACTCGTCGATGTGCGGTCTGTCGCCGATTTCGAGGCCGGCTCGATCGGCGATGCCCGCAATATCCCGCTTGCCGCAATCGTGACTGATGAATCGCTCGCAAGCCTGCCGACCAACCGCAAGATTGTCGTGTTCTCGAACGGCTCGGAGAACGGCGCCAAGGCGGCAACGCTGCTGCGCGTCGCCGGCTTCGACGCACATGTCGTAACCGGCGGCTTCAACGCCTGGAACCGGCGCATCCTGAACCCGGACATTCCGGCGGAGGAATTCGACGGCGAGAGCCTGCAGGCAATCGAGCAACGCGCCTACGCCTGTTATTTCGTCGGCAACCGCGGCGAAGGTGCGGCCGAGAGACCCAGGGCGGAATTCGTCCCGCCTGTGTTCACGGAAGAGGAAGTCGAAGATATGGAACCGCTGCCTCCGGCAGGGCAGGAGTCCTGCTAGAGCTCGGCGTCCAGCACGCGTTTCATTTCCTTTTCATTGAGCGGCCGCTGACCCGGGAACGGCGCGCGCCCGCCCAATGTATTGCCGATGTTGGTCCAGGCATCGGCTGGCAATCCGTCCGCCAGGATTTCGGCTTCCGGCTCGAAGCGAATTTCACCCTGCATCATCGTGATCTCGCCGCGCCCGAGGCCAAGCGCCTCACTGGAGCGATGGCAGCTTTCACAGCTTCGGGATGCGCCGCTGGTGTGCGGTGACAGCGGTGCGAACATGCGCACGAATTTTTCCTCGTCCCAGGCCGGATGCGCTACGGTCATGATCATGCCGGGCACGAAAATGTCCACACGGTTTTCTGTGTTGACTCCGAGTGCCGGCAATGTATTGCGCACGTTCCACATACGATCGGTCCAGCGGCCCGGCGTAGTCTGCTGTTCGACATGGTCCCACTGCTCGCCCGCCTCATCGTATTCCATGTGACAACCGAAGCACTGTGGCGCCCACTGGCTGTGGCAGGCAGCGCAGGTCAGGCGCGCGTGGTCGGTATCTTCGGCGTGCGGCTCGTGGCAGTCACGACAGTCGACATCGACCACCTCACGCTGGTGAATCGCATCGCCCGCGTGGTCCATCACGTCATCGGCCGTGTGGCAGGTGGTGCAGCGCATGCCGGCAACGTAGTGAACATCTGCTGGTAGCCGCTCGATGTTGCGTCCGTCCGCGAGCTGCAATGCAGACGATTCAACCTCGGCGATGCCCGTGTAGCTCAGGGAGATCCGCCCGGACCGTGAGTGGCAGCCGAAACAGCGCCCGTCCGATACGTCCGCGGTCAGCGCCGGGTGTGCGTCGACCGGGTGCTCATTCAAATGGCAGGCAAGGCAGCCACCGCCGCGGTCTGTCGTCACGTCCAGCGCGTGGCTGGTCTTGTGCTGTCCCAGGTGACAGCTGGCGCATTGCTTGCGCAGCATCGAATCGGCCACGCTCGAGCCCAGCGACTGCAGGTTTTGTGTTTCGGGCGCGCCGGGATCGCCGTCGATGACGAGGCGTGTCGTGTGCACCATGCCGCGCGCAGTGTGCATCAGGCTGCCGCCAACCGCCGCAACGCGGTCGGCGTGACAATTGCCACAGACCCGTTCCGCATTCTCGAGGTCGCCCGGAAATGCAATCAGGCCGCTGTGCGCATTTGCCTCGGCAGTCGCCGAGGCGTCTCCGGCGTGACAGGTCGTGCATGCTTCCGCGGCAAACTCATGCGCCGGGTTGAACCCCGACCGCTGCTTTTCGTGACAGCTGACGCAGAGGTTGGGCGCAACAGGCGATGCCGGCTCTGCAGATTGCGAGCACGCCGCCAGCAAGCCAGCAAGCAGGAAAACGAAAATGGTCTGGCGGGATATCACTACTATTCGGGTTCGGCCAAGCTATCCAGGTAGTCGCGTGAAATCCACTCGTAGTCCAGCCGCCAGTCGGCATCGAGTTCGAATTGGCACTTGCCGAAATCTGCCGAAGGCTCGATTGCTCTGCAATCGGAAACGCTTGACGACCGATCATCGAGCCTCACGTAAGCAAGGTTGAAGTCATAGGCATCGTTCGCAGCGCCACCAAGGGGAAAAACGAATCCTTCTTCGCTACGCCTGCCCTTGCCGACAGAAGCCTGCTGGCAGAGCGACAGGTAATCTTCCAGTACGTCACCCAGCACCGGTTGACCGGGACCATTGGGATCAAACCCCGTCCTGCGCGCTTCGAAAGCATCCACTGCATCGGCTCGCCGCGGGTACTTGCTCGCCTGCAGTTGCTGCAAAACGAGGAATGCAGCGCCCGCCGCGACAATGGTCGCAATGGCCACCCCGAGCAGGATCCGCGACCTCACCCCTGCTGCTTCCTCGCCACGAAAAAGCCCCAAACCGCAATGCCAACAGGAACGACCACCTGCACCAGCACCTTCGGCAGGGCGTCAATGGCATTTCCGAGCATCACATGCGTCGAGAACTCGCCGATCGCGCTCAGGGCGAATCCCAGGAACACGAACGCCAACGGCACCGTGTACCTGGCGAAATCCTTGATGGCGTACAGCACGAACAATCCCGCAGCGGTCCACATGCCCGCGAGAATCCTGGCCTGCGTATCAACCGCGGTGATGGCCTGGGCATCTGTCAGCTGCACTTCATAGAACTGTGCGATAACGGCAGATCCCAGCACCGTGTTCAGCGCTCCCACGTACAACGCTGACGCGCCCATCACGGCGAGCGCCACGCGATACAGGATCAACATGGGTCTACTCCTTTGCAGATGAGTGGATCAGGCCAATCAGCAAGCCAAACAAACCGAACTGCAGCGCCAGGTACACCGTTTCCATGGCGATAAACAGTCCGACATGATGAACGCTTTGCTTGGCGACGAAGGCCAGAACATGCGATGTCCAGAAAAAGACGCCAATGAGCAGCGCGAATCGCAGCCCGCGCGCAATGCCACTGCCGGCAACCCTGAACATCGGAAAAAGTACTGATAGCACGAAACCCTGGATCAGGATCGTCGTGAACCCGAGCAGAAAGTTCGGCTCATCTTCAATATAGCCGAAAGCGCGGTACCTGTCTTCGAACAGGGCTATGTGCCATATGACGGCCAGCACGAACGTGCCGACCGTGTAAGCAGCAGTCCCGAGGGCAATTTTCCTGGCGTCCATCTGGTCTCTCCTTGCCGCCTGCGCCGGCATTCACTGGCCCCTGTAGGCTAGAATGACACTGCGATGGCCAATTCTCAAAGTGTCGCCTGGGAGCGCGGGGTTGCGTAGCTGCCCCCGCAAAGACTGACTGCGCCAAGCCGTTAATCAGTCCGTAGTTTCCACGTATTACAATAGCCCCCGACATTGGTATAAGAGGCTCTGAAATGACGTCTGATAACACAAGAACCGCAGACCCATCTCCACAAGCTTTTGCCGGAGACTCGCCGGGACAGATGGCCCGGCGGCTCTTCAGTGCTGCCCGGCCCAAATTCTTCCCGGCTTCGGTTCTGCCCGTGCTGGCAGGTACGGCATGGGGCTTCCAGGCCGCCGGCAGCTTCGATTTCGCAGTCTTTATCCTGGCGCTGTTCGCCACCGTCTGCGTGCATGCCGCCAGCAATGTCCTCAATGACGTCGGCGACGAGTCCGGCGGCACCGACCAGCAGAACGTCGATCGCATTTATCCGTACACGGGCGGCTCGCGTTTCATCCAGCAAGGCATCATGTCGCAGACCGAGATGGCGCGATGGGGCATGACGCTCCTCGCCCTGGCGGCCATCGCGGGCCTCGTACTGATCTACCTCAAGGGCGCCATGGTGCTGTATTTCGGTCTTGCTGGCGTTGCGCTTGCGGTGCTGTACTCCCTTGGTCCATTTCGCCTCGCATCGCTCGGAATCGGCGAAATAGCCGTTGGTGCGGGCTTCGGCCTGGTCCCGGTGGTTGGCGCCGCCTGGCTGCAGGGCGCGGAAATCACACTGCCGCTGGTCCTGTTCTCGCTGCCGGTCAGCGCCTGGGTTGCCGCCATTGTGCTCATCAACGAAGTGCCGGACCTCAATGCGGACGGTGACACCGGCAAACGTACCTGGCCGGTGCGATTCGGGCTCAACGCCACAAGCGTCATCTACCTGTTCCTGCACCTCGGAGCTGCAATCGTTACTGGCTGGTTGACCTTCACCGGCTCATTGCCGCTGCTCGCGCCTGTCGTTCCGGTTGTACTGCTGGTTCTCGCTATCAAGGCGAGCCTGGCTATCCGCGCCGGGATCGAAGATCGCGCGGCCATGACCAAAGGCATCGAGGGCACGCTGGCTATTCACACAATCGGCTCCATCTGGCTGGCCGGTTGCCTCCTTTACCTGCACTGGTGGGGTTAAGACCAAGAACTATGCAGATCAAAATCAACAAGGGCCTTGATGTGCCTGTCGCCGGCAGGCCGGAGCTCTCCATCCATCATGACACCAACCCGGTCACTTCAGTCGGCCTCGTCGGCTGGGACACGCCGGGCCTCAAGCCGAAGATGACCGTCGCCGTTGGCGACCGCGTCAAGCTCGGCCAGACACTGTATTTCGACAAGCGAAACCCGGAAGTCAAATACACATCGCCGGGTAGCGGCACAATTTCGGCCATCAATCGCGGTGCTCGTCGTGTGCTGAACTCGGTCGTCGTCGAGCTCGACGGTGACGATGCCGAATCGTTTTCGACGAACAGCGAGAGTGAAAGCGACATTCGCAAAACACTGTGCGAGTCCGGCCTGTGGACAGCATTCCGTACTCGGCCTTTCGGGCGCGTGCCGCAACCCGAAGCGAAACCCCATTCGATCTTTGTCACGGCAATCAATACCAATCCGCTCGCGGGTAATCCGGCACTCGTCATAAAGGAGGACTCGCAAGCCTTCATCGATGGCGTACGGATTGTGTCGAAGCTGACGGACGGTAAGGTCTTCGTCTGCACGAAACCCGACTCGGACATTCCGTGCCCCGAGGGCGACAAGTTCGTGCATGCCGAATTTTCGGGTCCGCATCCCGCGGGCCTGGTTGGCACGCACATCCACTTTCTCGACCCGGTCAGCGTCAAGAAGACGGTCTGGCATCTCGGCTACCAAAACACGATGGCGATAGGCCGCCTGTTCCGTGACGGCCGCCTGCCAACCGAGCGGCTGATCGCACTGGGCGGCCCGATGGTGAAGAACCCGCGACTGTTACGCACCCGCCGCGGCGCCAGCACAGCGGACATTCTCGCCGGTGAACTGTTACCGGGTAATGCCCGTGTCATATCCGGATCGGTGCTCTCCGGTCATCGCGCATCCGGCATGCTTGGCTGGCTCGGCGCCTACCACAACCAGATCAGCGTACTGGCCGAGGATCGCAGCCGCGAATTCATGCACTGGATGCGGCTGGGACGCAACAAGTACTCGGCAACGCGAGCATTTGCTTCGACCGTCATGCACAGTGGCGACTACCCGCTCACCACAACACAGAACGGCAGCCCGCGCGCCATGGTCTCGATCGGCTCCTTTGAACGCATCATGCCGCTGGACATCCTGCCGACCCCGCTGCTCAAGGCGTTGCTCGTGCGCGATACCGACGCGGCTCAGCAGCTCGGCGCGCTGGAGCTCGACGAAGAAGACCTCGCGCTGTGCTCATTCGTGTGCAACGGCAAGTACAACTACGGGCCTCACCTTCGCAAGGCCCTCGATGAAATCGAGGCATACGGCTGATGAAACCTCTACGCAGACTCCTCGACAAGGTGGAACCGCTATTCATCAAGGGCGGGCGGCTCGAGAACTTCCATGCTCTTTACGAGATGCTCGACACGCTGTTCTACTCGCCGCCGGACGTGACTCGTGGCTCGCCGCACATCCGCGACTCGATCGACCTGAAGCGCGTCATGATCATCGTCGTGTTCGCGGCGACACCGGCTGCCCTGGTCGGCATGTGGAACACCGGCTTCCAGGCCAACACAGCCATGGCGGCAATGGGCGTGGAAATGCTGCCCGGCTGGCGCGAAACAGTGCTCCTCCTGCTCGGTGCAGGACACGACCCTGGCAGCCTTTACGACAACTTCATGCTCGGTGTCGTGTACTTCATCCCGATTTACGTCGTCACGATGGCCGCCGGCGGCTTCTGGGAAGTGCTGTTTGCCGGCGTGCGCAACCACGAAGTCAACGAAGGCTTCTTCGTTACGTCGTTCCTGTATGCCCTGATCCTGCCCGCGACGATTCCGCTCTGGCAGGTCGCCATCGGCATCAGTTTCGGTGTCGTGATCGGCAAGGAAGTCTTCGGCGGAACGGGCAAGAACGTACTCAACCCGGCCCTTGTCGGCCGCGCGTTCCTGTACTTCGCCTACCCGGCGCAGATTTCCGGCGATGCCGTGTGGACGGCCGTCGACGGCTTCAGTGGCGCGACAGCGCTTGGCCTCAGCGCCATCGAGGGCGTATCCGGTATCGTCGCCAGCGGCCTGACGTGGACGCAGGCGTTCGTCGGACAGATGCAGGGCTCCATCGGCGAAGTGTCGACGCTGGCGTGCCTGGTCGGCGGCGTGTTCCTGCTGTACACGCGGATAGCATCGTGGCGCATCATGCTCGGCTGCTTCGCGGGCCTGATCATTCCAGCACTGTTGTTCAGCAGTTTCGACAGCGGTAACGCCATGATCAGCCTGCCATGGCACTGGCACATCGTGCTAGGCGGCTTCGCGTTCGGCGCCGTATTCATGGCGACGGATCCGGTCTCGGCGACGCAAACCGAAACCGGCAAGCTCGTCTATGGCCTGCTCATCGGCCTTATGACTTACATCATCCGCGTCATCAACCCGGCCTTCCCGGAAGGCATCATGCTGGCGATCCTGTTCGCCAACGTTTTCGCACCGATGATCGACTACTTCGTCGTCAACGCCAACATCAAACGGAGGGTGCGTCGCAGTGGCTAACAAAGAGAGCATCGGCAACGTCCTGTTCGTCGCCATCGGTGTCAGCCTCGTGTGTTCCGTTCTCGTGGCGAGCGCTGCCATCATTCTGAAGCCGCAACAGCAGCGGAACGAACTCGAGTACCAGCAGCGCATCATTCTCGAAGTCGCGGGGCTCTATGAACCCGGGGCAGACATTACCGAGCTGTATGCGGCAATCGAGGAAACACCGATCGAGCTCGCCTCCGGCGAGCCGGCTTCGGTTTACCTTGTCCGTAACAATGGCGATATCCAGCAGGTCATCCTGCCAGTGGAAGGCGCCGGGCTGTGGGGCACGATGTACGGATACCTGGCCGTCGACTCGGACGGCCAGACAGCACGAGGCCTGCAGTTCTACCAGCACGGCGAGACACCCGGGCTCGGCGATGGCGTCGACAAACCGGCCTGGCAGGCGCAATGGGACGGCAAGCGCCTGTACGACGACAACGGCAATCCCCTGATCGAAGTCGTCAAGGGCCCCGCACCCGCGGGCAGTGACTACCAGATCGACGGCCTGGCCGGCGCCACACTGACGGGTCGCGGCGTCAGCACATTCATTCAATACTGGATCGGTGACGAGGGTTACGGGCCCTACCTCAAGTCGCTCTCAGGCAAGGAGACGCAGTAACCATGGCGGAAGCACGCAAAGTACTGATCGACCCGTTGGTCGACAACAATCCGGTTACGCTGCAGGTGCTCGGTATCTGTTCGGCACTGGCCGTTACGACGTCGCTGCTGCCGGCTCTGCTGATGTGCATAGCGCTGACGAGTGTCACTGCCCTCTCGACAGCTACGATCAGCAGCATCCGCAATCGCATCCCTAACAACATTCGCATCATCGTCCAGATGACGATCATCGCGTCGTTCGTCATAGTCGTCGACCAGGTGCTCAAGGCCTACGCATTCGAGACAAGCAAGCAGCTATCCGTGTTCGTAGGTCTCATCATCACCAACTGCATCGTGCTCGGTCGCGCCGAAGCCTTTGCCATGAAGAACGGCGTTGGCATGAGCTTCCTCGATGGCCTCGGTAATGGCCTTGGCTACAGCTCTATCCTGATATTCGTGGCGACCGTTCGTGAGCTGTTCGGCGCCGGTTCCCTGCTCGGCTACGAGATCTTGCCCACCGTTGCGAATGGTGGCTGGTATGAAGCGAACGGCCTGATGCTGCTGCCGCCAAGCGCCTTCTTCATCATCGGACTGATGATCTGGGGAATTCGCTCATGGAAGAAGGCACAGGTTGAGCATCCCGATTACCAGATACATACAGTCCACCGGACGGAGGTGCTGTGATGGAATACGTCAGCCTCTTTATCCAGGCCGCTTTTGTCGAGAACCTGGCATTGGCCTTCTTCCTCGGCATGTGCACATTTTTGGCCGTGTCGAAAAAGATCGAAACAGCGATCGGACTGGGTACTGCCGTTGTCGTGATCCAGTTCATCACGGTGCCGGTGAATCACCTGATCTACGCTTACCTGCTCGCCCCGGGCGCGCTGTCATGGGCCGGCCTGCCCGACGTGGACCAGAGCTTCCTGGGCCTCGTGTCTTACATCGGCGTCATCGCCGCACTCGTACAGATCCTCGAGATGACGCTCGACAAGTACTTTCCGAAGCTCTACAACGCGCTCGGCATCTTCCTGCCGCTGATCACGGTCAACTGCGCGATCCTCGGCGGAACGTTGTTCATGGTGGAACGCGGTTACGACCTGCCCGAGTCGGTTGTATTCAGTATCGGCAGTGGCTTCGGCTGGGCACTGGCCGTCATCGGGCTCGCCGGCATTCGTGAAAAGCTCAAATACAGTGACGTGCCGGAAGGTCTCCAGGGCCTCGGAATTACATTCATCATCACCGGCCTCATGTCGTTGAGCTTCATGGGCTTCTCGGGAATCCAGCTATGACATTCGACGCATCGACACTAATACAGGTCGGGCTCAGCGTTGGCCTGTTCACAGCCATCATCCTGGTTCTTGTCTTCGTCATCCTGGCGGCGCGTTCGAAACTCGTTGCCGGTGGCTCGGTGCACCTCATCATCAACGATGACAAGGAATTCGATGTGCCAACGGGCGGCAAGCTCATGAATACGCTGGCCGATCTCGGCATCTTCGTACCGTCCGCGTGCGGTGGCGGCGGCACCTGCGGCCAGTGCACGCTGCGCGTGATCCAGGGTGGTGGCGCTATCCTGCCAACCGAAACCTCGCTGATCAGCAAGCGCGAAGCAAAGGAACACTACCGGCTTGGTTGCCAGGTCGCCGTCAAGCAGGACATGAAGATCGCCATGCCGGAGGAAATCTTCGGCATTCGCAAGATCGAATGCACGGTGGTCTCGAACCGCAATGTCGCCAGCTTCATCAAGGAACTCGTCCTCGAGTTGCCGGAAGGCGAAGAGCTCGACTTCCGCGCCGGCGGCTACATCCAGATCGAATGCCCGCCACATGATCTCAAGTTCTCCGATTTCGACATCGACGAGAAATTCCGCGACGAGTGGGATCGATACAGGCTTTGGGACTACGAGTCGCACGTCAAGGAAGAGGTGTCACGTGCCTACTCGATGGCGAGCTACCCGCTGGAGAAGACGCTGGTGAAGCTGAACGTCCGCATCGCTACGCCACCACCGGGCTCAGACCCGTCAGTGCCGCCCGGCATCATGTCCTCGTACATTTTCAACCTGAAGCCTGGTGACAAGGCGACCATCTCCGGACCCTATGGCGAGTTCTTCGCGAAAAAGACCGACAACGAGATGGTATTCATCGGCGGCGGCGCCGGCATGGCGCCGATGCGGTCACATATCTTCGACCAGCTCATCCGCCTGAAGTCGAAGCGCAAGATTTCGTTCTGGTATGGCGCGCGCAGCCTGCGCGAGATGTTCTATGTCGAGGAGTTCGACAAGCTGGCAGAAGAGAACGACAACTTCGAATGGCATATCGGCCTGTCGGAACCCCTGCCAGAGGATAACTGGGACGGCTATACGGGCTTCATCCATAACGTGCTGTACGAGCACTACCTGAAGGACCACCCGGCGCCGGAAGACTGCGAGTATTACCTCTGCGGTCCACCGATGATGAATACGGCCGTCATCAAGATGCTCGAGGACCTCGGTGTGGATCGCGAACACATCATGCTCGACGACTTCGGGGGCTGAGTGAGGGTCGTATTACTCATCGCGCTGATGACGCTGGCCGCCTGTGGCGGCAGCAGCGCCGGCCAGGTTGAACTGGTCGGCAGCACGATGGGCACCCAGTTCAGCATCAAGCTGCCTGGAGGCCTCAACGATCACGACGCGGCGGAGCTGCAGGAAGCCATCCAGGCCGCGCTCGATGACGACGAGGCAGAGATGTCCACCTACCAGCCGGACTCGCACATCTCGCGCTTCAACAGCAGCCAGGTTACAGACTGGCAATCGGTCGAGCGAAGCTTCTGCGAAAAGGTCCAACAGTCTCTAGCAATCAGCGAACAGACCGATGGCGCATTCGATATCACCGTCGGCCCGCTCGTAAACCTGTGGGGCTTCGGTCCCGGCAAACTGATCGACGAACCGCCGAGCGAAGATGCCATCGCCGCACTGATGACCGAGACCGGCTACGAGAACCTGCACGCTGACTGCTCGCGCCCTGCGGTGAAGAAAGATATTCCCGGCCTCTACCTGGACATGTCGGGGATCGGCAAGGGATACGCGGCAGATCGCATCGGCAAATTGTTGGCGTCGCTCGGCTTTGACAGCTTCATGGTCGAAGTTGGCGGCGAACTCAACATTCGCGGCCTCAATTCGAAGGGCGAGCCATGGGCGATCGGTATCGAGGCGCCGTTGCCGGATACGCGCAAGCCGCATACGATCATTCACCTGACCAACACGGCAATGGCGACATCGGGTGATTACCGCAATTTTTTCGAGGCCGACGGCAAGCTTTATTCGCACACCATCGACACACGTACCGGCCGGCCTGTCGAGCATACGCTGGCGTCTGTAACGGTTGTCGACTACGACGGCTGGCGCGCTGACGCGATGGCGACAGCTCTGCTCGTAATGGGGCCGAAAGAAGGCCTGGCTTTCGCCGAACGTGAGAATATGGCCGTACTCATGCTGCTCAGGACAAACGGCGGCATTGACGAACTGCAAACGGCCGCGTTCGCAAGACTGAGAGACAATTCATGACACTGTTAACGACCGTACTTATCACATTCGTGGTGATGCTGAGCGTCATCGCGGGCATGGCAATCGGCGTGATGAACGGCCGCAAACCGATCAGTGGCAGCTGCGGCGGTCTCAACGGCGGCCGCTGCGAGCTGTGCAGCGGCAATTGCAAACGGGAGAAGGAAGAATGAACCTTAAATCGTGCCTGGTGCGTGACTACATGGCCGGTCAGCTCGTAACCTTCAAACCCGATACCGACGTGATGGATGCGATCCACGAGCTCGTGCATCACCGGATTGCCGGCGCGCCGGTTGTCGACGACAAAGGCGATCTCGTCGGCATGCTGTCGGAACTCGATTGCATGAAGGTCGCACTCAATGCCGGCTACTACGGCGACTGGGGCGGCCCGGTGTCGGACTACATGACCAAAGACGTCGAGTCTGTCGATGCCGAGATGAACATCGTGGACCTCGCACAGAAGTTTCTTGATTCGGGGTTCCGACGCTTCCCGGTCGTTCGCAAGCACCGGCTCGTCGGGCAAATCAGCCGCAGGGACGCACTGCGCGCGCTGAGCGAGCTTGCCGTCAGCTGACCTCGTCATTGCGAGGGGGCGCAGCCGACGAAGCAGTCTGATGCGCGGGGGTTGTTGAAGCGCTGCCTGCAGCGCGATGGGAGGCCCTTATGAAA
>JARRLQ010000022.1:0-17317 GCA_037386905.1 Woeseiaceae bacterium | reverse complement strand
CTGCGCGGCTTCTGCCGCAGCACCCGAGAACGTTGCGATCTGCGCTGCCTGCCATGGTGAAGATGGCGAAGGCGTAGGCTACGACTATGTACCGATCATCGCCGGCACACCCGCAGCCCACCTCGAGGAAGCGTTGTTCGCTTACAAGGATGGCGCACGCCATTGCGTCGGTGTTCCGGTTATGTGCCAGGCGATCAAGCCGCTGAGTGACGAAGACGTTGTTGAGTTGGCGGCGTATTACGCGGCTATGCCGCGCTTGTCATCGGGAGAGGAATTCGATGCCAAGCTCGCCGCCGTCGGCAAGATCATTCACGACGACCTGTGCGCGCAATGCCACGTGCTGCCGACCGATGAGAATGTAGAAGACGCGCTGGGCATTCCCCTGAACGGACAACGAGCCGCATACCTGCGCATGGCGCTTGGCGCCTACCTGACCGGCGACCGTGAAACGCTGGTGCCGATCATGGCCGACAAGTTGCGCGAACTCGACCAGGGCAAGATCGATGCGCTGATTCACTACTACTCGAGCTGGGAGCAATAGCCCGGCAAAGACGGCGTTTGGGCAACGAGACGACTGCCAGCCGGGTTACACTGCCTGCACAATGTCGTTGCTTACTGAACTAAAACGCCGCAATGTGTACCGGGTTGCGGCCCTGTACGTTATTGTCAGCTGGTTAATCCTGCAGGTGGCAGATGTACTTTCCTCGATCCTGTCACTGCCGGAATGGACGGGTAAGCTCGTCTTCCTGTTACTGCTGCTGGGATTGCCGATTGCATTGATCCTTGCCTGGGCATTCGAGTTGACGCCCGATGGCATCAGGCGGGAACAACCAGTGGCAAGTGACGCGACGACGCCTTCTACAGGCCGCAGCAAACTGGACTACGTGAGTGGTGGCGGTCTGATTGCAGCTCTCGCCTATTTTGCCTGGGATAATCATTGGCGCAGTGATCCGACTGTAGCTGGTGGTAGTGAGATCCGTTCGATAGCAGTGTTGCCGTTTGAAAACCTGATGAACGATCCCGACCAGGCGTATTTCGTCGCCGGCATGCACGAGTCATTGATCACCGAATTGTCGAAGATCGACGCACTTCGTGTTATTTCCCGAACATCAGCCATGCGATTCAAAGATTCGACCATGACCGTGCCCGAGATCGCCAATGAGCTGGGTGTCGATGCGGCGATCGAAGGTTCAGTACTCCGGGCCGGCGACACAGTACGAATAACCGTGCAGCTCATCGAGGCGCAAAGCGACGACCATATCTGGGCGGAAAACTTTGATCGCGAACTCAGCGATATATTGGCTCTGTACGGCGACGTGGCAACGAAGATTGCAAACCAGGTTCGTATCACATTGTCACCGGACGAGCAGGCCAGCATTGGGGCGACGGAACAGGTTGACCCCAGAGTATACGAACTGTTTCTGAAGGGCTGGTTCCTGTGCGAGAACTGGAGTCCTGACGAAATGGCGCAAGGCATCAATTTATTGCAGGAAGCCGTCAGTCTGGACCCACAAAATGCAGCCGCTCACGCGCAGCTGGCACTGTGCCTGCAATACAGCGCGTTCTTCGGTTACATGAAGCCGCTCGATGTTTATCCGAGTTCGCTCGCTGCTGCTGCTTTGGCCGTGCAACTCGACGACCAGCTGGCTGAGGCGCACGTCGCGCACGCCGGCGTCCTTTACTACCTGAACTTTGAACCTAAGGCCGCGCTTGATGCACTCAACAAGGCGCTTGCGCTGGATCCTTCGAGTGTCAAGGCCCTGCTGCATCTGTCGTGGCTGCTCGGGGAGTCGGGCCAATTCGAAAAGGCGTTTGAATACAACGAACGTGCGTTGGCGCTCGACCCGTTGTCGACCGTCGTCAATCACGCACTCGGTCAGCTGCACTACCTGAACCGGAACTTCGAAGAAGCGCTGAGTGCGTACGAAAAATCCGTCCAGCTGGATCAAAGTGATCCGTCTTTGCATTTTTCCGTTGCCTGGGCGCTGGAACAACAGGGCCGGTTCGACGAAGCGATTGCGAGACACATGCTGTCCGTTGAACTCTCCGGCGGGTCTTCCCTGTATCGCGCAGCGCTTGGGTATTCCTATGGACTCGCCGGGCGGATCGAGGAGGCAAGAGCGGTGCTCGAGCAGTTGCGTAGTGGCTCCGCCGCACCGTTCGACCTCGCGATTGTTCACCTGGGCCTGGGTGAGCACGATCAGGCCATCGACTATCTTGAACAAGCCTACGACGCGCGTGACAGCCACTTGATCTATATCAACAGGGGCCCGCGATTCGATCCGTTGCGCGGCAACCCAAGATTCATTGCACTGCTGGAAAGACTCGACTTTCCGGAGCCAGACGCCAAATGAACGTCAACTACGTCACACCACCCTGCCCTGACGGCGACGGTACCGTTCGCTTCTAGCGCAACCTGGGCTTGCACAGCGTACACATGCAGGAGAAAACAGGAGAAAGCCGCCATGGAGAATCTGATGAGAGCTCTTGTCTTTATTGCAACGTTGGTAATGGCTGCTCTCGCCTGCGGCCAGGAAGAGACTGAGACCCCTGCAGCCGATGAGTGGTACCGGACTGAATACGCACCCCTGTAAAGTGACAAGCCGTGGGACAAGGCGGATGAGAACGCGGCTCACTTTGCCGAGATCGGCCACAACCACGACGAGGACGGCAGCCAGTACAATGCTCACGAATGGATCAAGAGTGCGCTCGAGAAGTGGAAGATCGAAGGCTGGATTCGTAGCGAACTCGCGGAACTCGAATACGACCTCCTGAATCCGACCACGGCTGCTTTCAAAGCCAAGTGGCGCGATTACTACGCTGGCGGCAACATCGGCTATGAGTGCGGCTGGTACCTGGCCGACTTCGCGGACGGCAAATGGTTGATCACGGAATATGCCACGATCAGCTGCGGCGATCACGGACTCTGGCCGTGAGCGAGAAGTGGACCGGCGGTTGTCTCTGCGGAGCCATTCGCTACGAATTCGAACCCAACGACGTCAGGAACTTGTATTGCCACTGCCGCATGTGCCAGAAGATCTCTGGCGCTGTAGTGACGAACAATCTCGTCGTCCGGGACGCGGACTTCAGGTGGACGAAAGGCGAGCCGAAGTACTACGCGTCGTCGAAGATCGCGCGCAGAGGCTTTTGTGCGGACTGTGGCTCGACCCTTGTGTTCGATCCACTGCGTGACGACTACATCTGTATCCAGATGGGGACTATGGATGATCCCGAGCTGTGCCCGCCAAAAGGGCACTATGGCATCGAGGGCCATATCAGCTGGCTGCCCATCGATGACAGCCTTGAAAAGGTCCGAACCGAGGACGATCCATGGTTCCAGGAACAGACCGCCGGAGCGAAAGCCGACACATAGGCGCCTGATCAAAAGTCTATACTTCAGGGTTCGGGGGAGTCGTCGATGTCGGCAATTGATTCTGAACTAGGAAACCGAGGATTCAGGCTTGGGCCCTGGGAGGTTGAACCAGCTCGTGGCCTGATACGCCAGGGCAACGTCAAGGCGCATCTCGAGCCCCTCGTCATGGACGTCCTGCTCCTGCTCGCCAGCAACCAGGGCCAGGTTGTCAGCAAAAACGACTTTGTTAAGCACGTCTGGAAAGGCCGCGCCACGGCAGACGAGGCGATCGCGGCAAAAGTTTCCATACTACGCAGGGAGCTGGGCGACAGCAGGAAGGAGGCCGTTTATGTCGAAACGCTGCAAAAGCGCGGCTACCGGCTTAAAGTCCCCGTCCAGCCACTGACCACCGGATCAGTTTCCGGGCGTGGACGATCGGGCCGACGGATCCAACTTCTTGTTGCCGGCGGCGTGGCTGTTCTAGCCATCGCGATTTATGTGTTGTGGCCCCGGCCGGGAAATATCGAATCTGTCGCGGTGCTGCAGTTCAAGAATCTCAGCCAGGAAAGCGACCAGTTCCAGTACGTTGCCGACGGATTCAGCGAGGAACTCGTCGTTAGCCTGGACCGGGTTCCAGAACTCAGGATCATGCGCGGTCCGCCCGACCCCAATGGGGATACGTTACAGCAAATTGCAGAAAGACTCGGTGTCGACGCGATTGTCAGCGGCAGTCTGCGCACAGACGGTAATGAATTACGCATTACCATCGAACTGGTATCTGCAAACGGTTTCCAGCTTTGGGCAGAGAGAATCGACGGGCACTCCCGAGACATTTTCAGCATCCAGGAACGCGTTGCGGACCGGGTGCGCGCAGCGCTCAAAGGGGATAGTAGCAATGCTCTCGTGGCGGCAAGTCGGCCGGCCAACTCAGATGCTTACTACCGATATATGCGTGGCTTGTCGTTCCTGGATCAGCGGGACCCATCCTCGCTCGAGACAGCGTATGAGAGATTTCAGGAGGCCATCGCCTTTGATCCTACATTTGGTCCGGCATACCTGCGGCAGGCTGTCACACTGTTATTGCTGGGTGGTTACAGCGGTACGTTGAGGCAGGACAATTATGACGCCGCTCTTCAGATAGCCGACCGTGGTGTCCAGGCCGATCCGGCGATTCGTGACTCCATGCAACTCGTCTATGCGTTCGTGCACCATCAGCGAGGACAGTGGACGATGGCTCAGGAAGCCTACGAGCAGGCCATACGGGCGTCGACCGTGTTTCCGACCGCCCACCATTGGTACTCCAGGTTTCTCGGCGACGTCGGATTCCCGGAGCGCTCATTGGAGCAGGCCCTGATCGCCATGGGAATGGATCCCGGTTCCCGCACGCTGATCAGTAGGGTCGCCCTGGCCTACCTGGCGGCAGGCGACATGGAAAAGGCAGGAGAGTTCTTTGCGGAAGCCAACGATATGGGTGTGGGTGTTCCCGATTACCATTTCTATTACGCTGTCTATCTGCTTCGCCTTGGTCGATTTGCCGAGGCGACGGAAGCTGCGACGACTGCGTTAAACCTTGCCGGGGAGCCCGACTGGTGGGTGGATGCGGTTGTCGAAGGCATTGCTGACCCTGACGATCCTGCCAAGCGCACCGCTGCCCTGGCAATTATCGATAACATGTCGTCCGTGCCAGAAGTCCCGGTCCATGTGCCAATCGTCTTGCTGAACTTGTTGGCAGAAGAAGAAAGGATGATGCAGATCGCGATTCGGCGAGCCGACAACGCGGGTGTCATCAAGAACTCCGAACTTCTGTTCACCAATGACTTCACCCGGTTTCGGCAGAGCGAGGGCTTTCCCGTCCTGCTGCAAAAGATCGGCCTGTCCGAATACTGGTCCAGTGTTGGCTGCGCGTGGGAAAACGATAAGGTCAGGTGCCACCCTGGTTGATGCCCCCAGCTGGCGATCAAATCCTTGGGAAGACGAAACCCAGCGCCACAACCTGCGACCCGAAGCCTGCCGTCAATGCGCCCAGCAGCGTATCTGTACCATCTGTATTTACGAGCGATGCCTGCCCGCTCCATGTCACGCCGTTGAACGGCGCATAGTCACCTGTGCAATTCTCGGTGGTCAGACTTGTGTCGTAAAGGTTCCACTCCGAGTCGATCAGGAAAACCTGACCATTGAAAATGCACCCGGTCAGCGCAATCTGCCCGTGCAGAAGCCCCGTGGAATCGATTGTGACTACATCGCCGTTCTCGCCATAGCTTCCGCTCAGAGTTTCAAAGCTGGATTCGCGATCGTACTGCGTCGAGTAGCTCAGCTCGAGGAGCCCGCCGAATTGTGTCCCGAGCAGACTTGTGCAGTCGGTCTCGACACTCAGAACCTGTCGCTCCCGAACCGAACCCGTTGCATGACATGACGCATTGCTGCTGCCATCGAAAAGCGTCTGCATGAACGGCGGCGAAATGTCGTAATTGAGGATTACTTCTGTCGTATTGCTGACGTCGAGCTGGCCGTGCCCGACGTTGCCGAATGGATCCAGCATACGGAATGCACCGGATTCGCTGACGAACACGACGACCTCGGTGCCGGTGGGTCGCGTGCCAGCCCAGATACCACCGGCGGAATCGTCTTGTTTGGGCTTCTTCGAATCACTGCTGCAAGCGGCAACAAGAATCAGCGACATCAGAATTACGATCGCTTTGCTCGTTTTGTCGGTCATTACGCGGCCCTGCCTCGGTTCCTGTGCCTGCCGAACGTAGGTAAAACCGTTGCCAACTCAATGCCGAATTCAGAATTTTTTCTTGACGAATTTCTTTTGGCGGGTGTAAGCCGTTGATTGCATTATGAAAATAGGTGCGCCTAACGGCGCAGCAATTTCGCCACGATAATGAGAGCGCTACCGATGAATGCCAGCGAGACGAACAGTGTCGCTGGTTCGCCGTTGGGAAAGTCTTCGGCAAACAGCTTGATTCCCACGAGAATCAGGACCGGGTAAACGAGCCAGCGCGCTTCGGGCCAGCGCGGGAAGCGGCTTGATAATGCCAGCGAAACGGCTGCCACCGAAAGAACGGCAGTTCGGATTGCGGCAATGATGGCCGCATCTGCTGCTGCGCTGCCCGCACCGGCGAGAACCGGGCCAACGAACAACACGAAGAGCCCGCCAACCTCCCATACCGACAATGCCAGCACGAGCAACTGAGGCATGCCAGCCTTGGCGCCCCAGCGTTGCGAATGCTGCGTAACAGGAATGAACAGGCACGCGACTGTCGCCATCGCGATGACGACGTCTGCATACGTCGGCACGGGCCACGTGGCGGTCACGTCGCCCGACAACGCCTGGATGCCGGTATCCAGCAATCCGGATGCGATGCCCGCGGCGAGCAGCAAGGCCGTACATTGCAGGCTCAGCGTCACCCATCCGAGCCGACCGCTGAAGATGGCCATGACAACCGCCAGCAGTGACCAGATGAATGCTGCCACCAGCGGTGAGAACACCAGCAAGGTGCCAGCCAATAGAAAAATGAGGCCGAATGTCGAGTAATAGAAGAAATCCCGCCCGCGCGCACTGCGATTGGCGGGCGACAGAGAAAGACCGTAGCCCACCGCGCCGAGGATAAGGATTAACGCACCGATACGACCCAGCTCGAGTGCATCGTAGCGCGCAGCGAGCAACGATGCGGCGAGCGCCAGCGCAGTGGCTGCCAGTGTCTGCGCCACTTCAAAAACGCCAACCGGCTTGCCCTGTACGGTCGACCTCAGCACGAAGCTCAGCAGGTAGACAAGCAGCAGGACGGCAGCGAACAGCAACGCGGTCGTGCCTTCCAGGGACCATTGGTCGCTGCGGCTGAGTCCAATCGCAACGAGGACGACAGCGTTGGCGCCGGCTGCCCCAAGCCACTGCAGCCCCATCCACTCGTGTCGCTGTACGACCCAGTACGACGCGAGTCCGAGCAACACCGACAGGACCGCGACCGCCACAATGACGCTCGTTGCAAACAGCAACGCGAAAGCGGTGGCGATTCCGCCTCCTACCGCCAGCCAGGCCAGGCTGCGCAGCTGCCGCCGGTCTGCGACGAACAGCGCCAGCGCGAGGTACCCGAGCAACGCGACCACAGCCTGGTTGCCGGAGAGCAGACCGAAGCGCGTACTTGCCTCGACGAGCAGTGGTAATGCGAGCAGCGTCGATGTGCCGCCATAAAATGCTGCGTCGGCGCCGCGATGAGCGATCGCTCCCCTGCGGTACGCCATTACCAGCCAGAAGACCGCGTATAGCGCGCCGATGAAAAGCCCTGCTGGCACCGGAACGAACTGAAAATCGGTGATCGCGCGCAGCAGGTACGCACCCCCAAATATCAGCAGTACGCGGCCAATGTGGGTAGTAATGCTGGAGAGAAAACCTTCGCCGAGGGACGGCGCTTCATCCGTGTCGTCTTTGACTGACGCCCGCACCGGGCCCGGCGCTTCCAGGGCGCTCAGGCGCTTCTCGACGGCAGCCAGCCGTTTTTCGATGTCGGCTAATTGGCTGGCTGTCGTCACTAGCTGCTCTCAGCATCCCTCCGCAGCGACGGGATGAACTTGTCAATGATCCAGAACAGGACGAATGGCGTCGTGATGACAGTGAGCGCGCCAAACAGGCCTTCCTTAAACGTCTCGAGGCTGTGTGGGATCAGCGGGATGTGATAGTGCATGTAGCCCGAGAACGACAGCGAGAATGCCTGGCCACCGATAACAACATTCCAGCGCATCATGAAAACGCCGAACAGGACCAACAGCACCGCAATCACAGTGCGCTGCATCGTCCTGCCAGGCAGTACGAGAAGGAAGAATGGCACGACATTACCGAGCCCGTACTGCAGCACGAATATGTTCATGAAGTCCTTGCCGTACATGACCGAGCGCAGGATGTCCCACGACTTCATTGCCGTGTAACCGCGGAAAATGAGGTCGAGTAACTCGAGGCTGATAGCCGCAACCAGGAAGCCGAGCAAGTACCTGGTCGCTTTCGTGATGACGTCGTGTTCCGCGCCCTTGATCTGGCCTGCCGCCGCGCCGCTGCCACCGCGTTTCTGGCGCCACGCACGCCACTCCATGATGACGATGTACGTAAGCATGCACAGCGCGATGCCCGATACCACTGCGGACATGATGAAGATGACGGGCATCAGGGGCGACATCCAAAGTGCATTGGCCTTGACTGAACCGAAGATGAAGCCGGCGTAGCCGTGCAGGAAACAGGCAACGGGAATGCCGACTGCCGCGAGAATCTTCGCTGCCTTGTGATCGATTGCCAGTGCTTCGGTGCTGACGTCCCTGGCGCCAAATGTCAGGACCCGGTAGACGACTCGCCGCATCATGTTCCAGAAACCACCGGCGTCCTTCAGAACATCCAGTTGCGCAACGAAGTAGCCGCGATAAACAAACCAGATCTCGCTCAGCACGATCAGGCCATAGGTAGTAAAGACAATGCCAAATGCAGCAATTGCGGAGGTGAAGTGCGGCGTCAGGAGAGGCTCCAGCGCCCTCGTTGGTTGCTGCAGGTGCAGCAGCAGCGGCAACGCCGCAACGGGCAGCAAGGCGAGCGAGAACACCAGTGAGAATTGCGCAATCTCCTTGAGGTCTTTCTGGCCGAATACGTGATACAGCGACGACAGCACAAACGCACCAGCAACCAGGCCGGTCATGTACGGGTACATGACGATCTGGATGCTCCAGTAGATGTATTCGTTCGGATAAACGAACAGCTCCTTGATGGTCCACTCTGCGCCATGAACTACGGGATCCATAAGGTCACCTCACGTTCGCGTCGAGGCCGAGATAGAAGACATGCGGCTTGGTGCCAAACTCGTCCTTGAGCACCGCCACTCGCTCGGTCGTGATTATTTTCGTCACCGGGTCATCCGGGTCCCTGAGATTGGCTATGCGCCGCGCATCGAATGCGCAGCTCGCGACACAGGCCGGCTCCATCCCCTTGCTGATGCGGTGGTAGCAGAAATTGCACTTGTCAGCCACCTTGTGCACCGGGTGGAAGAAGCGTACGCCGTAGGGGCAGGCCATGATGCAGTAGCCGCAGCCGATGCACCAGTTCCTGTCGATCAACACGACACCGTCATCGGTCTGGTAAGTGGCGCCGACAGGACAGACCTGTACGCAGGGAGGATTGTCACACTGGTTACACAATTTGGGCACGAAGAATGCTTTCGCAATATCTTCAGGATCGATGTCCTCGCCTTGAATGGTTTCGTCGGTGAATCCATCGCGTCCGCCCATCGGTGAATCCGCATGCACGGTGCCGTCGTGTGTGACGACATAGCGCTCGACCCAGGTGCGGGTGACCGGCGCATCGAACGGTATCTCGTTCTCCTGCTTGCAGGCCGTGACACAGAGCCCGCAGCCAACACACTTCCTCGCATCGACGAGGAAAGCCCAGCGGACCTTGGAGTTCGTGACCGCGGCGCGGGCTTCTTCGGTGGTCAGGAACGTAAACGCGCTGATCGGCAGGACCGACGCCAGTGTTCCACCGACGGCTTCTTTAAGGAATGAGCGTCGTGAGCAAGTCATTCGATGTACTCCCGCGGGTCGTGTGGAACGTGGCACTCGACACACTTCTTGCGCCGGAAGTGCATCCGCGTCGATATCGGGGGAATTTCCGAGCGCGCCGAGTTTGGATATTCAAGGCTTGCGTGACAGCGCAGACACAACTCCCGATCCGTATTGCGTGGCAGGAACTCGATGTCGTCCGGGTGGCCGGCTGACGGCCCGTGGCAATTCTCGCACTCCAGTTTTCTGTGCGGTGAGCGGCGCAGAGTGCGTACGTTTTGTCGATGGCACTCGGAATCGGAACAGGAGTCATACCCCTGGTACTTGACCGGGAACTGCTTCCACTCGTCGATGTTGCTCAGGCGATGGAAATTGTACGTAAAGCTGTCACCGTGTACGCCAAAGTCGTCGGGGACGAGAAATTCCCTGGCAACGAGGATGAGTCCTACGAGTCCGATTGCGACCCACAGGGGGTGCAGTACGTGTCGCTTCATGAGTCCCTCCCCAGCAATCATGGAACCCTAGCAACACAAAAGCAGACAATACGTAGAAGCCGTAGCGCCTTGCGGCAGCGACGTAGTCGGGCATTAAGGGACGGCTCTAGCCTATTGCGGTGGCCAGCGCCTTGCGGCGCAGGTACGCATACACTTCGAGCAGTGGCAGCTCCTTGGGGCAAACATCATGGCACGCCATCATGCCAATGCAGCCGAACACGCCGTTCTCATTCGCGATCACTTCGAACCATTCGGCATCATCGCGCTCATCGCGCGGGTCCATCGCGAAGCGTGCAACGCGGTTCAGGCCCGCCGGGCCAGTAAAGCCGTCGCGCACATTGGCAACACCGCATGAAGCAATACAACAGCCGCACTCGATGCAACGGTCGCTGTCGTAGATCTTCTGCGCCATATCGTCATCCATGCGCGCTTCCTGCGCGTTGGGGTCGAACGCTTCCTGCGCATGTATCCAGGCTTCGCTTCGTTCGGCCATCGCGCGGAACCACGTCCCCGTATCCACTGACAGGTCGCCAATAAGTTTGAAAACCGGCAATGGCTGCAGACGAATAACGTCCGGCAGATCCTTGGTCTGCGTCGAGCAACCCAGCGATGGTTTGCCGTTGACCATCATGCCGCAGGAACCGCAAATAGCGGAGCGGCAGGCGAAGTCGAATTGCAGGCTCGGGTCCTGCGTTTCGCGAATTTCGTTGAGCGCCATGAAGATCGACATGTAGGGCACTTCATCGATCTCGAATGTCTGCATGTGCGGCTTCGAGCCCGGGTCCTGCGGGTTGTAACGGAAAATCTCGAATGTCAGCCGGCGGCCGTTATCACTCATAGCACTCCCTCCGCCGGCAGTTTGCCCTGCTTCGTCTGTCCCTCTTCGACCGCGGCGTTATAGTCCTCGATCGACTGCTTCATCTCGATACGTTCGTCGGCGCCGTAGCCACGATGACCCGGCGGCACATCAAGTTTGCCCACGGGCTCATAACTGATGTCTGGCTCGCTCGATGACTCCGGCCAGCGAGCCAGCGTCCGGTTGAGCCACTCCTCGTCATTGCGCAACGGGTAATCCAGGCGGAAGTGAGCGCCGCGGCTCTCGGTCCGTGCCAGGCCACCCATCGCAGTGATCAGCGACAGGCGCAGCATATTCTTGATACGCAGCGCGAACGTCAGCTCGGGATTCATACCGGGTGCTTTTGATCGCAGGACAATCCTGTCGCAGTCAGCGAGCAATTGTTTGAGTTCGTCGACAGCTGTGGCGAGTTCGTCGCCGGTACGGAAGATACCGACCTTCCCGATCATCACCTCGGCCATCGCATCACGAATCTCGTAGGCACTCGGACCTTCGCCCGATCTTGCCAGCATCCCGGCAGCGCGTTCTTCCGCTTTCTGTAGTGCCTCATTCGCCGCTCTCGTATCCACATCGAGATTGATATCGCCGGCCGATTTCGCGACGCGCCGACCGACAAGACGACCGGAAACGATGGTTTCGGCAAGGCTGTTGCCGCCGAGGCGGTTGAAGCCGTGCATATCCCAGCACGATGCTTCGCCGACCGCATAAAGGCCGGCCATGTTATATGCCTCACCTTCCTTGTTTACGCGCACCCCACCCATCGAGTAATGCTGGGTGGGCCGAACGGGAACCAGGTCCTTGCCAGGATCGAGGCCGACAAAGTCGCGGCAGATTTCCCACACTTCGCGCAGTTTCGTACGCAGGTGCTCGTCACCCAGGTGGCGGATGTCGAGCCACAGGTGCGGTCCGTGTTTCGTCTCGCCGCCGAAGCCGTCGCGCATACGTTGCGCCATATGCCGCGACACGCCGTCGTGGCTCGCCAGTTCCTGCTTCTCGGGTTCGGCATCGACCATGAAACGGTAGCCGTCCTTGTCGAGCAAGTAGCCGCCGTCACCGCGGCAGCCTTCAGTGACGAGGATGCCGCTCGGCGACAACGCCGTCGGATGGAACTGCACAGCCTCCATGTTGCCAAGAGGCACCACACCCGTATTGAGCGCAATGGCTGCTCCCATGCCCTCGTTGATGGTCGCATTGGTCGTGTACTGGCCATAGATACGGCCGTGACCACCGGTCGCAATGACAGTGGCCTTGGCCAGGATCGCCGAGTGCTCGCCCGTGCGCAGGCAACGGGCGATGGCGCCGTAGCAGCGTCCCCCCTCGTGAATAAGTTCGACGGCTTCGGTGCGGTCACGGACGGTGACGCCGAGGCGTACTACCTCGCTATCCACCGCATACAACGCGGAATGCCCGGTACCGGCGCCGGCATAACAGGCGCGCCACTTGGCCGTGCCACCGAAGTCGCGGTGCATGATCAGGCCGTCGTTCTCGAGCGCCTCTTCTATCTCGACGCGTTCGCCCTTGATGAAATAACTATTCTTGCCGCCCTTGACGCGCGTCCACGGCACGCCGAAGTGGGCGAGTTCGCGCACGGCAACCGGCGCACCGTCGGCAAACATGCGGGCAACTTCCTGGTCGGCGCCCCAGTCCGAGCCGCGCACCGTGTCGAGATAGTGCACGTCGGGGCTGTCGCCTTCGGCCTTGACGCAGTTGGCGAGGGCCGCCTGCATGCCGCCCTGCGCCGCGCAACTGTGGCTGCGGCGTGGCGGGACCAGTGACAGGATCAGCACATCGTGACCTTGCGCAGCAGCTTCGATGGCGCAGCGTTCGCCGGCAAGGCCGCCACCAATGACGAGAACGTCCGTGCTCGTGATGCGAGGATTCATGCAGCACCTCCGGCAAGCAGGAACGCCAGTGGTGGCGGCATGACGCCGGCCAGCACGAGCAGGATCACGAACCCGAGCCCGAGAAACAGCCACAGAATGATCCGTTCGATGTTGTGCAGGGTCTTACGCGCAAGCTTTGCGAACACACCCCACTTCACCGCCAGCCGGTAGAGGCCGACGCTGGCGTGAAACTCCACACAGATGAGGAGGATGGCATATGGCAACCACAGTCCGGCCTGTACGCGCTCGAGACTGACGATCGATTCGATGCCAACCCTGTCACCGAACAGCGGTGTAAAAATGTCGATGCTGATCAGCATGAGGTGGAAGCTGCCGAGAACCAGCACGGCCATGCCTGTGCGCACCTGCCAGATCCACAGAATGGATTCCTCGTGTGCTGCCCCCTTGAGGCCACGGCCAAGTTCGATCATCTTGCGGCGCTCCTGCAGCTGCGCCGGAATCTTGCGCGCCGCTAACACGGCATGAATAAGGAACAGCGCGAATATGGCGAGCACGGTTGGCTGTGCGATGAAGTACACCTCGAGCATTTCCGCGAGCCAGTCGAATCCTTTCGCGCCCGTCAGTATCGAACCGACGAATACCATGTGGCCCCACATGAAGAGCGCGAGCACGAGGCCGGTTCCTCCACTCAACAACTCGTAAACGACTTGCCGGGACGCTGCTGTTGTGGGACGTAGTAGTTTCATTCGCCATCCAAAGCCGACAGGATGTCGGGTTCCTCTTCCCCTTCGGCAAGAACGATGTGACAGGTGTCGCAGTCGTTGTTTATGTTCTCGCGCTCGGCCGTACGCATGCCGCGCGTATGGCAGCGCTCGCAACCCGCCGACTGCTCATGCCCGATGTGGTTCGGGTAGGTGTCCCACCAGACTTCCATCGTCGGGAATACGTTGGACGCATAAATGTCGCCCAGCGCCACTGCAGCAGCGGCGATCGTATCTGCCTGCGACGTCGCGACATCCGGATAGTTTTCGGCGTAGAACTTCGTGAGTTCCTCGGTAATGACCGCACGCGCCTCCTCGTGCGACGGGTAATTTTCCTGGATGATGCGCAGCGATTCGCGCTTGACGAACGGCAGTGAGCGGTCGATAGCACCGTCCGTGATAGCGCGATCGATTTCGGGGCCTGCAGATTTGTACTGGTGTGCCGGCCGGTTGTGGCAGTCGACGCAGTCCATCGTGCGCCACATGCCACCGTCTTCCGGGGCGCGTCTGTCCGCGTAGTGCTTGATCTGCCCTTCGGCATCGGTGAACTCGACCTCGTAGACATCCTCGCGCGTCTCGTCGGAGCGATAGCGAATCTCGATGTTCGGATCGACATGCCAGTGGATGCCGGTCGAGTGATTCAGACCCTCGCCGCCTACCTTTATGAGCAGAGCCGTCGTTAACTCGGTGTTTGCTTCATCTTCCTTGTAGTGCTTGATGACCTTGAGCTTGTCGCCCACGAACTTTGTCGGCCAGTGGCATTGCTCACAGGTATCGCGAGCCGGGCGCAAGTCGTGCAGGGGCGTCGGAATGGGTTTCGGATACAGGCCGAGATTGACCGACACCAGCTGCCAGGCGCCGTCGAGCTTGGACTTCACGAACCAGTCGGCGCCGGGGCCGATATGACAGCCTGCGCAGGGCACTCGCGAATGCGGTCCCAGGGCGTGCGCCGTATGCTCGGGTTCCATCACGGAATGGCACGCCATCCCGCAGAACTCGACCGACTCCATGTAGTGAATCCCTTTGTAGGTCGCGCCCGACAAAATGATCACGTTGAAGACCGTGATCGCAGAAAAAATCAGCGCCCATTTACGGGTGCTCTCCTTGTTCAGGTCGAATACCGGCAACGGTGCAACATCCTGGCCATCCGGCGTCTGGCGAACCTTGCGACGCCACAGGAAGCTGCCGATCGGAATCAGGATCAGGCCAATGATCGCCAGCCCCGGCAAAACGAGGAACGTCAGGATGCCGAGATACGGACCACCCTCGTAACCCATTTGCTGGATGAGAAACAGACAGACGATGAGGATCAGGCTGGCAATGGCAAGCGCGGTACCGGCCAGGCTGATCGCGTTACGCGTGATTGAGGCGAAGAACATCTTGATCATGGGAATCCTGATTTTGCGTCAAGCTGCTGGAACGCCGCATTCTACGACGATCTCTCTTTTAAGGCTCGCTTTCTGGCTAGAGACGTATACGTACGCCAATCGTCATTTACCCGCACTACGGGCTTCTTCGCAGGTGAGTAATATTTGAGTCGCAGTAATGTTGGTATCCGGGTTTTCCGAAGCGCATAACGGAGAAGGCCCATGCGCAAGACTTTATTCTCCCTCGCCATTTTCTCTCTTCTCAGTTTCCACACAGCCGACGCGCAGGACGAGCACCCCTGCAACGATTGTCACGAGGTTGACGTCGTGCAATTTGAGGGTACGCCGCACGGCTCGACGGAATGCCTCGACTGTCACATCGGTGCGGACCGGCGACACAGGCGCGGGCTGGACCCGGTTGAATGCGGAGCGTGCCACTCCGACATAATCGAAGAGCAGTCCCTAAGCGTGCACGGGGAACACGGCGAACGCCGTTTCGAGGGGGCGGAGCTGCCATCCTGCGAAGGATGCCACGGCGAGATTCATACCATGACGGTCACGAGTGAGCCGACTTCACCGGTTCATGCGAGCCAACTCGGCGAGACATGCGGAACTTGCCACGGCGCTGGCCAGTCGGCGCCCCAGGGTGTACGTACAATCCGACCCATCGAGGCCTACACAGGCAGCGTACATGCCCACGCAGTATCCGATGGCATACATGGCGCAGGATGCGGCGACTGCCATACCGCGCATTCGCCTTTGCCGGCCACCGATCCCGCCTCATCGATCCATCGTTCTAACGTGTCGCACACCTGCGGCGCCTGCCACGATGAAATCGCACAACAGTTCGACAACAGCATTCATGGCCTGGCCGTTACCGCCGGCATCCAGGACTCGCCTGTGTGCACGGATTGCCATGGCGAGCACAAGATTCTTGCCGTCGCCGCCGAGGGCTCGCCTGTATCGGCAACCAACATCCCCATCCGCGTCTGTGGCCCGTGCCACTCGGACCTGCGCCTGGGCGAGAAGTACGGCCTTCCCGCCGACCAGGTACCGTCTTACGAAGACAGTTTCCATGGTCTTGCCAGCCGCGGTGGCGTGCAGCAGGTTGCCAATTGCGCCAGCTGTCACGGTGTCCACAATATCCTGCCGTCGAGCGATCCCGACTCCTACATCCATGCGGACAATCTCGCGAGCACCTGCGGCAAATGCCACGCGGGCGCGGGTTCCCTGTTTGCTATCGGCCCGGTACATGTGGTGGCCGAAGACACGCCCAACGTCGTGGCTTACTGGATCCGTGCGATCTACATTCCGCTGATCTGGGTCACCGTCGTCGGCATGGTCCTGCACAACCTGCTCGACCTCGTCAAGAAGACACGACAGCCGGTAGCCCGGCTGCGCCTGCCCCCCGAGAACTGCACGATCAAGCAGCGCCTGTCGGTGCCGTTCCGCATCACCCACGGTGTGGCAGCGCTGAGTTTCATCCTGCTGGTATTCAGCGGCTTCGCATTGAAGTACCCGGAAAGCTGGTGGGCGAACTTGCTGCAGCTTGGCGGCGAGGACCCGCTGTTCCGCGGGCTGCTGCACCGCATTGCTGCTGTCGGCCTGATAGGCGCCTGCCTGTTCCATTTCGGTCACCTGGCGGTCAGCGCGAAAGCCCGGCAACAGATGGCTGCTTTCCTGCCGAAGATCGCCGATTTTCGTGAGGCGGTGCAACGCGTCGGTTTCAATCTCGGCCGCCGGGCAGAGCCGCCAGCGCCAGTACGTGTCGGTTACGTCGAAAAGATCGAGTACTGGGCTGCGCTGTGGGGAACCGCGATTACGGCAGGTACGGGACTACTGCTTTGGTTCGAGAACTTCACGCTGACATGGCTGCCGGGCTGGGTCCCGGAGGCTGCCACGGTCCTGCACTTCCTCGAGGCGATCCTGGCTACGCTTGCAATCCTCGTGTGGCACTTCTACTTCGTCATGCTCGATCCGGCCGTGTACCCGATGGACACGGCATGGTTGACCGGCAAGCCGCCATTCTCGCGCGCCGAGGAGCGCGGTGAGGTCGTCGGCGAAGAGGGCTCCGCCGACTAGCTGTGATCTCTCTCCAGGTTGTTCACC
>JARRLQ010000021.1:0-49313 GCA_037386905.1 Woeseiaceae bacterium | reverse complement strand
GTTACCGGCTCGGCGCCATCGAGCACGCGCGCCTGCAGCTCGGCATTTACGGGCGCAGGGGTCACACCATACTCGCCCTTGAGAACGCCCGATGTTTCTTTCGATATCGTTGCGTAGCGCTCGCCCGCCATGACATTCATTACAGCCTGCGTACCTACGATCTGCGATGTCGGTGTTACCAGCGGCAACATGCCGAGGTCTTCGCGTACACGCGGTATCTCCGCGAGCACTGCGTCGAGTTTGTCGCCCGCATTCTGCTCCCGCAGCTGGTTCTCGAGGTTGGTCAGCATGCCGCCGGGCACCTGGGCAACCAGGATTCGCGAGTCAACACCCTGCAGTCCGCCCTCGAACTGTGCGTACTTCTTGCGCACATCACGGAAGTAGGCCGCAATTTCCTCGAGCAAGTGCAGGTCCAGATTCGTCCGCCTGTCCGTTTCGTCCATGATGGCGACCATCGTTTCCGTCGGCGAGTGCCCGTACGTCATGCTCATGGGCGACGTCGCGGTATCGACGACGTCGACACCGGCTTCTGCGGCCTTGACCAATGTGGGAATTGCCAGGCCGGTCGTGGCATGGCAGTGCAGGTGGATCGGGATGTCCAGCGCATCTTTGAGCCGGGTGACCAGCTCGAACGCCGTGTACGGGGTCAGGAGTCCCGCCATGTCCTTGATGCATAACGAATTCGCGCCCATATCCTCGACCTGGCGGCCCAGATCGACCCACAGGTCGATCGTATGCACAGGGCTGAGCGTGTACGAGATCGTGCCTTGCGCATGCTTGCCCACGTTGAGCGTCGCCTTGACGGCCGTCTCCAGGTTGCGCATGTCGTTGAGCGCGTCGAAGATACGGAACACGTCAACGCCATTGACAGCGCAGCGCTCGACAAATTTCTCCACCAGGTCGTCGGCGTAATGGCGATAGCCGAGAATATTCTGGCCGCGAAACAGCATTTGCTGCGGCGTATTCGGCATGGCCTCCTTGAGCCGCCGGATGCGCTCCCACGGATCTTCGCCCAGGTAGCGAATACAGGCATCAAAGGTCGCGCCGCCCCAGCTCTCTATAGACCAGAAGCCGACGCGGTCCAGTTTTTCGGCGATTGGCAGCATGTCGTCGATACGCATACGTGTCGCCAGCAGGCTCTGGTGCGCATCGCGCAGCGCCAGCTCGGTAATACCAAGAGGTTTGTTATCGGTCATTGGATTCGCTTTCTGTTTTATTTACGGCGGTGCCGGGCAATCGCGGCGGCAATTGCGGCAATTTCGTCTTCATTGCCCTGCGTGGCATGAGCAACTACCGACGCGGGCTGCATGCGCATTACCAGCCGCGACATGACGGTCATGGCGATAACAAGCGCCGTCAGGAACACGAATACCGTGCCCATGCCGGCCAGCATCAGGGTCAGGCCCTCACTGAAGAGCTCATTCTGCATAATCGTCACTGCGGAACAATGTGCGGCAGATTATACTGGTTTGGCCGCCCCTAACTAGCGTCTTTACTTGAGATTACGCAATCTGCAACTGCTCCTGATCCCGGCACTGGCGTGCAATGGCGCCTGGGCCGAAAAAGAGCCCGGCCCGCTGGACCCCGATCGGCTCGAAGCCGAACAGGCCGTCATTGGCAAGATAATCCTCGAAAAAGAGGATGTCTTTGACCTGACTGATCCCAAGGAGAACAACTGGCTTTACAGCCTCGCCAACAAGCTGCATATCGTTACGAAGGACCGCGTGATCGAGCAGCAGCTGTTGTTTGAGTCGGGCGACGTCTTTTCAAAACGCGTTGTCGAGGAGACGGCGCGCATCCTGCGTCGCAACACCTATTTCTATGATGCCTGGGTAACGCCGGTTAGCCGGCAGGACGGCACCGTCGACCTCGAAGTGCGCACGCGTGACGTCTGGACACTGAAACCCGGATTCTCCTATTCGCGAAGTGGCGGCGAAGACCGGACGCTGATAAAGCTCGAGGAACTCAACCTGTTCGGCTGGGGACAGCAGGTCATGGTTGCCCGCTCCGAGAACGAGGACCGCGAGTCCAACGTGTTCACGTTTCGTGACAAGAACCTCGGCAGCAGCTGGACACAGCTCAAGCTGCAATACGCTGACAATTCCGACGGTCACTGGAATGAGCTGTCGGTCATCAGGCCATTCTACTCGCTGGACACGCGCTGGACGGCCGGCGTCTCCGGCAGCGATTTCGACATCGAGCGGCGTCTTTACGATCTCGGCGAAAAGACAGCGGAGTTCCGCCATCAACGCGAATTCGCAACCGCCTTCGGAGGATGGTCCGGGGGGCTCAGGAACGGCTGGGTAAAGCGATATACCGGTGGTGTTGCGTACGACAACAACGAATTCTCAGCGGTCCCCGATGGCACCTATCCGCCCGCCATTCCTGACAACCGCGAACTCGTCTACCCGTATTTCGGTATCGAGATTTTCGAAGACCAGTTCGAGACGGCGCAGAACCGCAACCAGATCAAGCGTACCGAAGACTTCCTGACCGGGATCCGCTTTGCGGCAACACTGGGATGGTCCGATGAAAGTTTCGGCGCAGACCGCGACGCCGCGCTGTACTGGCTGTCGGCAAGTGACACGATCGGCAATATCTCCAAATCTGCTATCCAGCTCAGGGCCGATGCCAGTGGGCGCATCGAGAGCGGCGAAGCCACAAACGCGCTGATCCGCATGAGCGCCCGCTACTATAACCAGCAGTCGGACCAGCGCACCTTCTTCGCGACACTGTCGGGGACCTGGGGCGAGAACCTCGACCTCGACAACCCGGTCGAACTCGGCGGTGACACCGGGTTGCGTGGCTACCCGCTGCGATACCAGTCGGGCGAGTCGAAGATGCTGCTGACGGTCGAGCAGCGCTACTTCTGGAACTGGTATCCATTCCGGCTCGTGCGCGTGGGAGGTGCCATCTTTGCCGACACTGGCCGCACATGGGGCGACAACCCGGTCGGCGGCGAGAGCCTCGGCTGGTTGAGTGACGTCGGTTTCGGCCTGCGACTCGCGCCTACCCGCACGGGCACGCGCAGCATCATTCATGTCGACCTGGCGTTCCCGCTGGACGGGGACGACTCAATCGACAACGTGCAGTTTATTATCGAATCGAAGCGCAGCTTTTAGCTGCAGAGCTCGTCCATTTTCGCCTTTGTTTCGGCGATCGTGGTTGCGGCTTCTTTCTTGCTCAGGTATTCGCGCTCACCGGCCTCATTCGTGCGATAGAGTTGCGGCGCATTCTTGTAGGAATCGTATATTTCGGTCGCGCGCTTGCAGTAGTAGGCCTCGGCCTTTTCGCGTTCGGCTCGTTCCTCGGCCGTCTCACCCGGGTAAGCATAGCCGGACCCGGACTCGTCTTTCTCGCCTTCCAGATCTTGAAGCGTGCCGGAGGAGTGCCACACGAGTTCGACGGATACCGCGTCCTCGTGGCCGGGCGTGTCGGCGTAATGTACCTTGCCGAATTCATCGCGCCAGGTGTAGATGGGCTTCATCGTGTCCACAAAGTGCGTCTTGCCGTCGACATCGACCCACTTCCAGACGTCAGCATTCGCCCCCAGGCAAATGCCGAACAACAGTATGATTGTCGCAATCAGTCGGTTCATGGGTCCTCCAATGCCGGTAATTATGGGCTTTTGGGACCATAAAACCTTTGATTGGCGTCACATTTCAGTCATCGTGGCCACAGCCCGCTAGTTGCAGTCCGCGAGGCCGTTGATCCAGTCGCTGATCAATGTCACCCCGAACGTGTCCACGACGTTGCTGCCGATGGGCGGCATGGCGTTCAGGTCGCGCACATTCATACGCGCGACCAGCACCGAGCGGCCGGCGTCTCCCGGCGCGATGATGCGGGCGTTGACAATGCCGAGATCGCCGGATTGCGGCGCCGCATCGCAGGCGGCCGTATTGGCAAGCAGCGTCGTGTAACGCAGGTCGAGGCTGGTCGGCGTCGGTCCACCCGGGCGGTGACACTGCGAGCAATTGGTATGCAGGTAAGCGCGCGCACGATCACCGAGGTTTGCCATATCCTCCATAGGGTCCGGCATCCTCGGCAAGGTCGCAGGATCGCCCTGCAGTGGTGACGTGAACATCGACAACACGTCGAAAGTCTCGAGCTGGCCGTGGGTCCGCCCTGTCTGCGTGTACAGGAAATCGCGATTCATCTGGCTCGTCTCGGGGCCAAGCGCACGGCCTGCCGCCACCGTGTGACAGGCGAGGCACTCGGCCTCGTCGGGGAATATCCAGTCCTGGCCGTTGACGTTCGCCACCTTGCCGCCGCGAACCCGCGTCGCTTCGGTCTGGGCTGCGTTCCACTCGTACGTATAGCCTGCCCAGCCACCGTCCGGGTGGCGCATCAGGTGCCGGGTTTCCACGAGCTGGCCGCCGAGCCGGAAGTTCTTGACGATGACGGTACCGGGTGGGAATTCCCAGTCGTCCTCGGCATTGATGGATATCGCGTCGCCATTCGGTACACCGACGTGGCGATCCTTGTCTGCTCCATCGGACCAGAACGGTGCGTTGATGCCGTACGGGAACAATCCACTGTATGGCTGCGTGATGTCGGCCGGATCGACACAGCCGGATGCCGACAGCAAGTCGGGAACCGGGTCAGCTCCACCGCCCGAAGGCTCGAGTTTCATGATGCGGCCGCCGAAGTGCAGGAAGTAGACCTCGCCATTCTCATCTATCGCGAACGCAGAGACATTCTCGCCCGAGGCAAGGAGTTCCTCGTTCGTGTAGCCGCCCATGCCATCGGAGGCCAGCGCCCAGATGCGGCCCGACACGAAGTCACCGAATATATAGCGTCCTTCCAGCCACGGTATGTCGGTGCCCCGGTAAACATAGCCGCCCGTTATGGACTGCCCTTGCGAATGCGGGTACTCGCTGACCGGCTCTTCGAACGGACCGACACATGCCGATGTTTCGAAATCGTGTGCGCCTTCGCGGCAGTCCCAGCCGTAGTTACCACCCGAGACGACGACGTCGACTTCTTCCCACCGGTCCTGCCCCACATCGGCAAGCCAGAGGTCGCCGGTCGGCCTGTCGAAGCTGAAGCGCCATGGATTGCGGAAACCCCAGGCGTAGATTTCCGGACAGAAATTGCCATTCAGACCCGGCCCGCACTTGGCATTGCCAAAAAACGGGTTGTCTGCCGGAATGTCGTAATCGGCGCCGGTACCATCGACGTCAATACGCAACATCGAGCCCAGCAATGTCGTCCGGTCCTGCGCGCGCTCCAGCGGGTCCCCACCGCCGCCTCCGTCACCGAAGCCGATGTACAGGTAACCGTCACTACCGAATGCGATGTCGCCACCGTTGTGGTTATTGAAGTCCTGGTTGACAGTCATGATGACCTGCTCGGTTGTGCCGGCGCCGGGCGTCGTCACGTCATCGAGCGTAATGCGCGAGATCACCGACCGGAACGGCGATCCTGGCGTGTATGAGACGAATATCTCGGGCGTCGCCGGGTAATCGGGATGGAACGCCATGCCAAGCAGCCCGCCCTCTCCGCCGGTGCTGACCGGACCGATGTTCAGATACGGAGTCAGCGCCGTGGCGTTGTCAGGATCAAAGACGTATATGGTCCCCGAGCGCGCAAGCACAAACCAGCGCGGATCAGCCACTGGCTCGACCAGCGCCTTGATCGGCGAAGCCACGCCCGGCAGATTCGGAAACGCATCCTGAGCTATGACATTGCCACTGAATACTCGCGCCGGAGCGACGCAGGTCTGGTTGTCTGGCCGGGCATCGAGCCCGACTTCTACCGGCGGTGGCGGGGGTGGGGGTGGGGGTGGGGGTGGCGGGTTATTGTTACCGCCTCCGCCGCCACCTCCGCAGCTGGCCAGGAAAAGCACAAAGAAGAGTGTCGCGGCGCGTGCGCCGAAAGAATTCAGGAGTCCCATGTATGCTCTCAATCCCCGGTTATGCTTCTCGTTTGACCAGCATCGAGGGCTTGAGTTTCGCAAGATTCGGGCAACCCATGAGCCGCATGTTGCGTTCGATCTCGTCGCGCAGCAGTCCCATTGCCCTGTCGACGCCGGCGGGACCGGCCCCGCCCATCGCGTAGAGGTACAGGCGGCCGCCTGAACAGGCGGTTGCCCCCATTGCCATGGCTTTAAGGACATGCGTGCCGCGGCGAATGCCACCGTCAATGATGACTTCGATTTCCCCACCCACCGCGTCCAGGATTGCCGCAAGCTGGTCGAACGGCGCGCGCGAACCATCGAGCTGTCGCCCGCCGTGGTTGGAAATCATGATCGCACTGGCACCCGCATCGACACTGCGCCTCGCGTCGTCCACTGACATCACTCCCTTGATCGCGAACGGCCCGCCCCACTCCTCGATCATCGCTGCCGCATCGTCCCAGCTAATCGAGCGCTTCATATAGGTATTGAGGTATTCCGCGACCGAGTACTGGCTCTTCTGGTCACCTGCAAGAATCGATTCGATGTTGGGCAGGCTGAACTTTTCGCGAAGCAGGTAGTTGAATGTCCAGCGCGGGTGTGCCGCAAAACTCAACAGGCCTGCCGGCGTCAACTTGGGAGGCGTCGTCATGCCCGTGTGGAAGTCGCGCTCACGATTGCCCGCTACGACTGTGTCGACAGTCAAAGCAAGTGCATTGAAATTGGCCGCCTTGCATCGCTGGATCAGTTCGCTGGTCAGGCCCGTGTCGGTGTGGACATAGATCTGGAACAGTTTCGCAGCATCGTTGCGCGCGCCGAGCTCTTCAATGCTGCGCGTGCCGATCGTGGATACGCCAAACATCGTGCCGTACTTCTCGGCCGCATCGGCGATCGCGAACTCGCCTTCGTGATGAAACAGGCGCTGCATTGCCGTTGGCGCAAAAAACAGCGGCATATCGAGCCGTTGCCCGAGCACCTCGCACGACATGTCAATATCGTCCACACCCGCAAGTACGTTCGGAACGAGGTCGACGTCGTTGAACGCCTCGGTATTGCGGGCCAGGGTAACCTCGTCGTCGGAACCACCGTCGATGTAATGGAATATCGGCGCAGGCAGGCGTTGCTTTGCCAGCTTGCGAAAATCACTCGTCCTGTAGCAGTTCTTGAGTCTCAATGCATCGCGCCTGTCACTGACCAGTATTGATTGTAGAGAAACGATAAATCGTCGTCGAACGATACTCCGCCCCCGGCTCGAGCATCGTCGAAGGGAAATTCGGGTGGTTTGGCGAGTCCGGGTAGTGCTGCGTCTCCAGGCAAAAACCGGCGTGCGGCCCATACAGCGCGCCTGACTTCCCCTCGATAGCCGCTATGGAATTGCCGCTGTAAAACTGCAGTCCTGGTTCTGTCGTCAGGACTTCCATGATCCTGCCACTGGCCGGCTCCGCTACGGATGCCACCAGTCGCAAGTCGCCTGCCTTGCCATCCAGGACAAAGTTGTGATCGTAGCCACCAGCGTATTCGAGCTGCTGACTGGCCGCCCCAATCCTGTCACCAATGGCCGTCGCCGTTCTGAAATCGAACGGCGTTCCGTCGACGGGTTCGATTGCGCCGGTCGGCACGAGACTGCTGTTGACTGGCGTGTAGCGGCCCGCCAGCACACTCAGCTCGTGGTCCAGGATTGAGCCGCGCCCTGCAAGATTGAAATAGGGATGACTCGTCAGGTTGATGATCGTCGGTTTGCTCGTCGTCGCGTGATAGTCAATCTGCAACGCATCGTCGTCGCCAAGCGTGTAAGTCACTGTCACGTGCAGTTCACCGGGATAACCCTGGTCGCCATCCGGACTGACGTGGTGCAGGCGCAGGCTATCGCCCGTAACATCAGCATCCCACACGTGCTTGTCGAAGCCGCGCTCGCCACCGTGCAAATGGTTGTCGCCGTGGTTACGGGCAAGCTCGAATGCCTGCCCATCGAGCAAGAAACGGCCGTGTGCTATGCGATTGCCAAAGCGCCCGATCAGTGCTCCGAAGTACGGATGCGGACCGGAATATTCGCTCGCATCGTCGAAACCGAGCACAACGTCGGCGTAATTGCCATCCTTGTCGCGTGCGGTCAGGCGCTGAATGATGCCGCCCAACGCCAGCACGTTGACTGTCATTCCATTCTTGTTTTTCAGTTCGTGAGACAACTCACTCTGCGATTGTCGCCTCGAGCTCCTCGATCCTGCGCTGCTGCTCCTGGATGACTCGGGTCAGCACGGCGACGATATCCATTGTGGCCAAACCCGTGCGATCGCCTGTAGCAACCAGTTCCGGAACATCTTCGGCGATAAAGCCGACATAGTCCTCGCTGCTGTCCGAGCGGTAGTTGAAGGTCACTGGCTCGAGTCTTGCCAGCGCATCAAGTGCCTCCTCGACAGTGAGGTCACTGATGTTTTCCTTTGCTGCGCGCGACGAGCTGTTCGTCCACACGCCGCCGGGAGAAACATACGCGCCGCTGGCCATCTGCAACGGGTACAACGGACGTGACTCCCCGATACCCACATGTCCATCGCGATCGATCGTGATGCGATCTATCGACCCGGCGCCAATCGTCAACGTGCTCGCCCGGTTATGCATGATGTATCCGGTGTCCCCGGATGACTGCGTAATCATCAGGCCGGCAACGCTGCTGTTTTGCTCGTGAATCTGGATATTGCCGTTGACCTCGAGCCGCTGCTTGGGCTCGGTAGTGCCGATACCTACCTGGTTGCCGTCGTCGAAGATCTGCGAGTCGCCACCTTCGTTGACGTCCTTGAACTTGACCAGGAAGCCGGGCGTCCCTTTCATGGCACCCGTTCCTGCATCGCCAGGCGGACCGGCAGGCCCTGGTGGCCCTGGCGGGCCCTGCGGTCCCGGTGGGCCCGGTATTCCGATTGCGCCAGTAGCCGGCGTCTCTTCAGCCACCTCTTCAACGACAGCCTCTTCGACAACAGCTTCCTCGGCGATGACTTGCTCATCGACCTCTTCTGTAACCTTTTCCTCTACCGCCGCCTCGACAACATCCGCGACTGTCTCATCGACCGCCTCCTCACCGACTTCCTCAACGGTTTCCTCAACGGTTTCCTCCACCGCCTCTTCGACAGCTTGCTCTACTGAATCTTCTTCTACTGTTTCCTCTACCGCAGCCTCCGGTTCGTCCGGCACGACGACTGACCAATCGGCACTGACGTACCCGATTGTTCCCTCGTCGTCGATCTCGACCTTGTGCCAGCCTTCCACCGAACTGACGTACTTTAGAGGTATGCCTTTGTATAACTGACCAATGATATCGGTGCCGGCCTCCGGCTCCAGCCGGATGTTGACAGAATTCTCTACCGAATCGATCGGTACCACTGTGTCCGCCAGGCAGGCGAACGGCAACACAAGAACCAGCAGCCCAAGCGTGGTTTTCATGACTCTCTCCCGCGATGTTGTCGCCCTTACCATAGACCTTTATGCTAACTCCGACCAGTGTCGCAATGAGGCAACAACTCATGTCAGAAGCGTGCATCATTACCGTCGCAATAACGGGGTCTGTCGCACGAAAAAGCCATAATCCTGCGGTTCCCGAGACGGTTTCAGAACAGATAGAGTCGACCCACGAGGCCTTCGAAGCCGGCGCAGCACTGGTGCATGTGCATTCGCGCAATGACGATGGCTCACCCGGCACGCTGCCTGACAAGTTTGCCGAATTCCAGGAAGGCATTCGCAAGCATTGTCCGGGAATCATCGTGCAATTCTCGACAGGCGGTCGCTCCGGAGTGGGCTCTGAGCGCGGTTCAATGTTGCCTCACCGTCCCGACATGGCGTCGCTGTCGACAGGTTCCTGCAATTTTCCAAAGTCGATTTACGAGAACAGTAACGAACTGATCGACGAACTCGCGAGCAAGATGCTGGAATACGACATCAAGCCTGAAATCGAAGTCTTCGATCTGGCCATGTTGTACAAGGCTGCCGACATGGCGAACGAGGGGCTGCTAAAGAACCCGCTGCACGTGCAGTTTGTCCTTGGCGTCAAGAATGCGTTGCCCGCTCATCGCGACATTCTCGAATTCGAGGTCGAGAAACTCGGCGAACTGCTGCCGGATGCAACGTGGGTCGCGGCAGGTATCGGCAGGTCCCAGATCGAAGTCAATCGCTGGTGCCTCGAAATGGGCGGGCATATGCGCACCGGGCTGGAAGACAATATCCGCCTCGATGCCAATACGCTCGCGCCGTCAAATGCCGCCCTGGTGAAAAAAGCTGCCGACCTGTGTGCAGAATACGGGCGGCATCCGGCAAGTGCGGCCGAAGCGCGGGACATTCTCGGGCTACCGGCATGAGCAGGGTTCTGCAGCTTTCGTGCGCTGTCTTGCTGCTCTTTGTTACGCAGGTTGCAACGGCGCAGTCGCAACGTACCGAGCATACGTACCAGCTCGATGATCCCGATAGTCGTCCGGCCGCAACGCTCGACGACGTTTCCTTGTTGGTCGGCAACTGGTCCGGCGACGCATTCGGGCAAACCTTCGAGGAACACTGGAACCCACCATCCGGTGGTTCGATGATCGGCTTTTTCAAACTGATGAATGGCGACGAAGTGTCTTTCTACGAACTGTTGTTGCTTGTCGAAGAAGAAGACAGCCTTAGCCTGAAGGTCAGGCACTTCAACCCGGACTTCACGGCCTGGGAAGAAAAACAGGACTATGTGAACTTCCGCTATATCATGTCGGACGATAATGCGGTTCACTTCTCCGGGATAAGTTTTTACCGCGTCGATGACGACAACATGATCGCGTATATCGTGTTCCGCAACGGCGACGAAATTCGCGAAGAGAAACTCGTCTACCGCCGCAAGCAGGCGACCGATCGTGATCAAGCTCTACACCTGGACAACACCGAACGGCCGTAAGGTCTCGATTGCACTCGAAGAACTCGGCCTGCCTTATGAAGTGGTGCCGATCAATATCGGCAAAGACGAACAATTCGACCCGCACTTTCTGGAGATCAGCCCCAACAACAAGATCCCGGCCATCATCGATGGCGATTTCTCGCTGTTCGAATCGGGCGCGATCCTGCTTTACCTGGCGGAAAAGACGGGAAAATTATTGCCACCGCACGGTACGCCTGAATACTGGCGCGTAATCGAGTGGCTGATGTGGCAAATGGGCGGCTTTGGCCCGTCGCTCGGCCAGGCGCACCATTTCCTGAAGTTCAATCCCGGCAAGTCAGAGTACGCAGAAAAGCGTTATCACGGCGAAGCGTTGCGCCTGTATCGTGTCCTCGACACGCGCCTGAAGGACCGCGAATATATCTGCGATGATTTCAGTGTTGCCGATATTGCAACCTGGACCTGGGCGTCGCGTTTCGAGTTCCAGCAGGTCGACCTGCACGACTACCCCGATGTCCTTCGCTGGTATGTCAGCCTCGCCGGGCGCCCTGCCTTTCAGCGCGGATACGCAGTACCTGCCGCTCCACGAGCAATGCCGCTACCCTAATCGCGAATCTGCTCCTCGATCACCGTGACCAGTTCCCGTGCCATGTCGCGCGCCGACCCGTACGCGGCGACTCTCATTTCGGTGTCCTGGTAGGTAAACGCGAAGAAATTGCGGAACAGCGGATCGTCGAACACCCCGGGATCCGACATGCGCTGTTCAGCGAGGTCCGCCGACGACATGAGTAAGGGAATGTAGCCATCGTCGAGCGCCTGCATGAAATTGTCCTGCAGCGTGCCGATCAGGCGATACTTCCGCACCAGCTGCAGCAGACGCTTTTTCGTCTCGGCATCGGACAATAGCCGGAAGTCGCCGCTTTCCTGCATTGAGCGGTAGGTGAAATCGGCCGGCTCGAAGAAATAGTAACTCGAGGGCACAAACATCGCTGCCAGCTGCTGCTCCGCATCGGCGCTGCGGAGCCCCGACAAGTTCGCGATTATCTCCTCCAGCCGCTGCATTTTTGCGGAGTTCGACGCGATGACGTCATCGAGCAGCCTCACGTCGTCCAGGAGGTCATCACGCAGTCCCGCCAGGTACTGCTGTTCCGTTTCGGCATCCTTTAGATCTTCGAACCAGCCCTCGAACCACAGTGCGATGTTGATGCCGACGACAATCATCAGGATCTCGAGCAGGAAACTGCGGTTACGCGATGTGTTGAGTCGTGCAAACACCAGGCGGCTACCAGTATCCGGTCAGGGAAAGATAAGGGCCTTCGTAGCGGCTGCGGGCACTGCCACGCCAGTCGGGATCGTCGATGCCGAGGTCAATTTCGAAGTAGTTGTAGGCCAGCGCCATGCCGAAGTGATCGCCAATTGCGTAGCCCACCGATGCCGAAGCATTGATGATGTGGCCGTCGTATCTACCGACATCGGCAGCAAGCCAGTCCAGCCGCACCCTTGCCGCCCAACGCTCCGACCACGAACGCATGAACCAGCCGCCGATATTCGGCAACGGCGCTGTGACGCTCGCGCGCTCCTGTACAAAGCCGACATCGACGCCGTTGATCGTGGCGTTGCCATTGACGTACGCGCTCAGGTCCAGCAAGTGACCACCAAGACCGAGCCCGAACTCCCGGTTTTCGGTCAACCAGAAAGTGCGGCCGAAGAACAGTCGTGTAATTTGTATGTCCGAGCCGGCACCGACGGAAGTGCCGGCATTAAAAACATAGTCCCCCCACTCGACGTCTTCATCAAGCGATGCGCGGTTCTTGTCGTCGACCTGGAAATATTGCCCGCGAAGCTGCCACTTCTCGCCGAATCGCCAGCCGATTTCGGCCGAGAAAGTCTCGTCACTGCTCTCTACGTCGAGTGTCTCCGAGAAATCAACGTGCGTTGCGGGACCCGGGTCGGGAATATCGACTGAAGCATCCAGCCCGAGGCGCACTTTTCGATCGGGCTTGAATAAGCCGACTGACGCGAAGTACTTGTTGTCGAAGTACGGGTGAGAGCTCGCACGGTCTTGTGCGAAGCTCGTGAGCGGCACGAGCACGAGCAGCAATGCGGCGAGCCGCTTCACTCTTCTTGCTCGCCGCTGCCTGGTAACGGGCGATAGGAAAACTTTGCTCCGGAGACGGTGAATTCACCCATTAACCCCAGCCGCGTGACGGTAAAGATTGCGACGCCGTCGTTGAAGGCAGGCGTCCCGGCGACGCCCTTGGTGCCAGCAGCAAGGCCTGCCTGGCCCATGAACTGGATTTTGCCCTGCTTGAAGTCATTGAGCGCCCGCTGGTCCTTGAACAACACGACCATGCTGAAGTTGCGTACGCCGGCCTGGATACCGGACGTGAATTGCGAATAGCGCGACGTGCCGATTATCGTGTCGCCCTCGATGACGAAGCCCTTGCCTGTCGCGCCGCCAAAACCCAGACCGAGCCGCGTGACAGACGGATACACGGCCATGGCATAAGCGTCTTCGAAGAACACCTGCGAACGCGGAATGCGCTCCTTGATCTGTTCGATCGCCGTAGCCGATGCCACTTGCTTGGCGTTGGCCGGGTCGGCAACCCACTCGGCACTTGCCGCAGTGCCGGCGAGCGCCAGTAACAACAAGAGTGCCGCCCTGTTCATCGTACGCATTCCAGGTGAGCCGTTATCCAGTCCGAGCCGCCTGCCACGTCACCGAGCAGGTCTGACGTACCGAAGATACCGGAACGATGCACGATTGACAGGCCAGCGTAGCAATCCTGCAGCCACTCGGCGCGCGACACGCGCCGCAGCGGAAAATCGACCATCATCTCGAGGTAATTGATGAAATGGGACGTATTGCCGCCCTTATTCGCCTGCTTGCGCTGCTCTGCGACGGGAACTTTCGCGGCGTAAGACATGCCGAAACCGAAGCCCCAGCGAAACCATTCTTCGCCGGTCCATCCCGAGTAACCCTTGCCCATCGCCATGATGTAGGCGTTGTAGCTGTTGAAGACGCCGTTGTCTTCGTTGTCCTCGAAATGGCGCATCAACGCGAATCGGCCGAGGAAATCGACGCGCGGGCCGTCGTGCAGCAATTTGCTGAAGGTGAGTCCGCCGATTCTCGTGTCGGCAAATTCGCTCTTCGAAAAGTCGCCCTGATCAATCTCGCCGACGATGTTGCCCGACGCCTGGTAGCCGTAATTGACGCGCCAGGCCCACTCGCCCTTGCGCAGAGGATCGTTGATGTCGGCCGGTGAGCGAGCATTGCCGAAGGTGTAAGTGCCGCCAAGGAAGAACTGGGAGAAGCCGTCTTCCTCGACGAGCGGGCTTTCAAGCACGTCGGAGTCGACGCCGCCGAAGCCAACATTGGCGAACAACACTATGCGCTCGGAGAAATGCCACGACGTGTTCAGGCCGAAGCCAAGCCATTGCGACGATCCCGCCGAGAACTGCGGGCGCTCGGCAGTCGCCTCGGCCTCGCTGACGCCGAAGTAGTAATCGGTCAGCTTTTTGTCCTGGTGCGTCCAGCTGATGAATGGCGAGAACGACCAGCGCCCTGCTTCGAAAATGTAGCGGTAAGCAACCTGCGCCTGCTGGCCGTTGTGCCGGCCGAGCGTATCCGTCAGGTACTCGGCGGTCAGCTGTCCCCAGGCCTGCTCGATACGAAGCTGGATACCGCCTTCGAGCGTTTGCTTGCGCTCATCCAGGCCATCGTAGAACTCGTTGCGGTCGGGATCGAGCTTCAGGAACCGGTAACGCGCGAGTACGTTGAGCTCGAACGTATCCTTGTTGACGATGTGCAGGCCGCCCGCCGCGCCGCGCGCAAAAAAGTATTTTCCCTCGTACAGGTATAGCGGCACCAGGTCGAGCATGCGCTGGTCGTCGTTGTCCGCCGCAAGGTAGGGGTCCTGGCCAAATCGAAGCCCTGCGCCGAGTCCCGCAGTGCCCGGAGGCTGGTCCCAGAATGGAATTTCACCGACTTCTTGCGCCTGCCCAGTCAGGCTGGCAAAAAGCAGACAAGAAACGGCCCCGAGTGGGGCCATTCTTTTGATGCTGCGTTTCACCGCCACTTACTCACCGCTCTCTGGTGCTCAATCAGAAGCGGAACATGAAACCGAGCAGCGGCCCTGAGAACGAAAATTCCGACGTCGCGGCTTCGCCTTCCACACGCTGGTCGAAGTCGAATGCGAGATGCCGGTAGGCAAACGACATGCCAAACGAGCCGCGCGAGCGCCAGCCGACGCTGGCCACCAGGTTCAGTGCACCGTCGGAGCCTCCGAAGCCGTAATCACCGCGAACCGAGAAATCCCACGATTCCGTCAGGCGATGCAGGTAACGCGCGCCGACATATATGTCTGTGAAGCTGTCACCTGTATCGAACCGCTGCGGCTGCGTGTTATCGATCGTCAAGATGACATTCGAATTGACGTCTGCGTCCCTGATTCCGGCGATGAAATCAATCCCGTTGTCGGTCGCCGACGGACGGTAGAAGACGCCTGCTTCAAACGTCGTGACGTCGAGATTTGCCTGCAATACATTTTGTGTCGGGCCAACCGAAAACCGCCGCGTGTCGGACAGCGACATGCCGACATAATCAAATGTGAAGCCGATCTTGTTTCTCGCGTACTCGATACGGATCAGCCCCGCGCCGTCCAGCTTGTCGACGAGATCACTGAATTCCGTGCCGCCGCTGCCTCTCGCGGCGACGTCCCACGCCACGTCGGAAGCCCAGATGTAAGGCGCGACCAGCCAGTTGCCTCTGTCCTGTGCCGCTGCTGTGCCGGAAACGCACAACGCCACGATTGCCAGTCCAAATTTGAAATTATTCATGTAAATACTCCGTGGAATTTACATCGGCAGCACGAGCGCTACCCGCAGTGAAGATTCAACGATCGTTCCGCGCGGCCCGACTGTTGCAAACTGTTTACCTGGCCATACACGATATATCGGTGCGTCTCCGATCTACTACTGGGGAAACTCGGCCAGTATGTCACGCACCGCAGCACTGACCGCCGCGGCACGATTTTGCCGCACCTTGTCGGTCACACGGCCAGAAGCCGCACCTTCCCAGACCAGTTGCTGCCGCGAGGCATCAATTTGGTCTATGGCATCCGTGCCTTCGGTCCGCTGTACGACCTCGGTCGTCGACATACTCATGCCGTACCCTCCCCACGTGCCATAGCCGCCGCGCCCGTAGGCCATAGAAGCCCCGGTGCTCGGTCGTGACTGCAGCGTTTCCTTCGTGGATACCATGAAGTTGACCAGCAGATCGCCACCACTTTCGACGTACCTCAACCCGTCCAACTCGAGCTCTTGTGTCGTGGCATCGATCAGTTCGTTGCTGAGTATGCTGCGCACATCGCCATTGTCCGTCGACAACGGTTGCAGGTAGCTGAATGTCTGGTAGCCCGCCAGGCTGAATCCGGGCGCTGCGTTGGTGACAATGCGAGGTCCGCTCGAGCAACCCGCCAGGAACAGCGTCGTCACGAGCAGCGCTACAGCGCTTGCTCGGATCGTTTTGTGGTGAGACATCGACAATTCTCCGGAAGCATTCTTGAGATCGTGGTCGTGCCAACCATTTTAACCGAAAAGTGGCGGACAGTGTTTTTCGTTGTGGTTGAAGCAGGTCAGATGTCGAGTATTCCAGCGCGGTCAACAAGTAGTTACATTTACTTACCGAATCCGCATTGGTATCGAATTTGCCCTACGGTAGAATTGGCGACGCAAATCAAAATTTCAAACGAGGGGAATATCGTGAAGGCCAGATACTTAACCGCAGTTGCTGTGGCGGCAATTGCTTTCACCGGCTGCTCGTCTACGCCGCAGTTTCAGACCGGCCCGGATGCCGAAGTGACGCACGACGGCCTGACCCGTGTCGATCGCACGATCATGGACGCGGTCTGGGCGCGCAAAGACCTCGACCTGGGCGGCATCACGCGTGTGCGCTTCCACAACCTGGGTGTCGAGTACCGCAACGTCGACGGCCCGTACAGCGGCCGTGCCGGTACCGGCTCAATTCGAACCACTTCGAACCGGTCGGAATTCCAGCTCAACCAGGCCACGCGAGAGCTGTTCGAAGAGGAAATCGGCACCGCATTCCGCGAGGAACTCGAGCGCAGCACGGTATTCACACTGACCGATGAAGCAGGTCCCGACGTACTTGACGTGCATATCGGACTGCTCGATGTCGTGTCGCGCGTTCCGCCGGATTCCGTTGGCCGCAGCAGGGTATTCATCGACAGCGTTGGTGAGGCCACGGTGGTACTCGAAGTTCGCGACTCCGTCAGCCATACCATACTGGTACGCGCCGTGGATCGTCGTGCCGCGGAAAGCATGACGATGTTCGAATCGTCCCCGCCGCGGAATCGCGCGGAAGTCCGGCGTCTAGGCCGCCGCTGGGGCCAGATCATTCGTGACGGTCTCGAGGCGATGATCAAGGACGGCATGAAAGTCGAGTAAGCCCCACTCGAGTGCATCTCAGGAAAGCCCGCCACTGGCGGGCTTTCCTAATCCAGGTCACCGGGCGGAAAGCCCAGCTCATGCAGCAATGCCTGGTAGCGTTCATTGTTTGCAAGCTTGTCGGCCAGTTCGAGGCCGATGTAATCGATCGTGAATAGCCTGGCGAACGCGACGAACGGCATGCGCTCCTCCACCACATGCTCGAACAAGGCAACGAATTCCTCCTCGTCGCCCTCGAGCGCCGTGAGGTATACCAGCCCGGGATCATACGGATTCGGGTTGCGGCGCTGCGCCGCGCGGATTCTTTCTGCTGAGCGCCGATAAGCTTCGAGATCGCCGCAGTTCTTGTAGCCCCATGCCAGCCAGGACTCCTGCAACGATGGTGCCTTGCCACCGTACATTGCCTCGACTTTCGCCGCCTGTTCGGCGGCCTCCTCACACCTGCCTGCGAGCGACAGCGCCAATGCATGCTTGATGTATGACCAGCGGCTGCCCGGATGAAAGCGATTCCATTCGCCAAATGCTTCCGCGGCCGCATCAAAGTCCCCGGCGACCATATTGGCGAGACCAACAGCATGTAACGAGCTGCTGTCCAGCGGATCGATGGCAACTGCCCTCCCGGCCATCTCCTCTGCCTTTGCGAATCGCTGCGTCAGTACCAGGTAATCCGTATAACGATGGAAAACACCGGGCCGTTGCGGCGACAGCGCGACAGCTGCATCGTACGCCGCATCGGCTGCTGCCCAGTCAAAATCGTAGTACTGGTGGATAGTCGCCAGCGCGACATGGGCCTCGGGCAGATCCGGCGCCAGCGCAGTGGCGGTGTAGGCCGCGTTGCGAGCCTCACCGATCAGTTCCTCATCGTCGAGCAGTCCATACGACAGGCTCTGTGAGTACGAGTCCGCGATGTCTGCATAGGGCAGTGCGAATTTCGGGTCGATGCGAATGGCCGCCCGGAGTTCCTCGATCCCCTGGTCTATCGACTCCTCATCCGTAGACTGGATCAGGTAGTGACCACGCAGGTATTTCTCATAGGCCTCCGGCTTGTCCGTGCCGCCTGGCATGCCGGCATCAGCGGCGATGTTGAGGCGCAAACCATCCTTGATTGCCGCGACGATCGAACGCTCGAGGTAGATGATGTCCTCGCTGGGCTGCACGAGGCGCGCCCCCCAGATCTGGCTTTCATCGCGAGCGTCGACCATCCGAGCCGAGACAACGACCTTGTCACCAACAACCTCGAGCTCGCCGGTTATCACGCTGTCGACATCGAGTTGCTCCGCAAGCCGTGCCGTGTCGTAAACGGAATCGCGCAGGCGAAATGACGCGCCCCTGGAAACGACCTTGACGTCCGGTACGGTCGCCAGCCAGTTGATCAGGCTTTCGGCAATGCCGTCGCAGAGATACTGGACGCCGGCATCATCGCCGGCATTGGCGAATGGCATGACGGCGACCGACCGCGCCGGATCGAGATCGTGCGCCGCAACACGCGAATGTGCGGGCGTCGCGGTCCAGTACCAGCCGGCGGCGACCACTGCGGCAACGCCGAATACGGCGTAGGCGCCGATCTCGCCGCCGGAGAATTCCTGGTGCCCGACCTCGCCGTGGCGCCAGTTCCAGATAACCGCGGCCGGGAACAGCACAATCGAGGCGACCAGGCTTGCCGTCAGGTAGCGCGAATCGAGTTCGTAGTTGTTGCTGAAAAACTCGACCGCCTGCAGCAGCACGAACACCACGGACGGATAAGCGATGAGCACACGCCAGATGCGCCGTTCTTTCAGTTGTGTCAGGAGTCTGTGCATAATCGACTGTTTCCAAGCATACAGTACCCCCAAATGCCACTGGTCGCCCACAACAACCTGCCGACGTTCGAGACCCTGCGAAAAGACGGGCACGTCGTGTTGTCACTGGACCGGGCACAACACCAGGACATTCGCGAGCTGCATATCGGCTTCCTGAACATGATGCCGGATGCTGCGTTGCAGGCGACCGAGAGACAATTCATACACCTCGGTGGCAGCAGCAACCCGATCGCGCAATTCTTCGTCTACCCGTTTTCCCTGCCCGAGCTCAACCGTGGTGAAGAGGCCGAGGCGAACATCCACGAGCACTACTTCGAGTTCGATGAGCTTGCCGAAGCAGGACTCGATGCCCTGATCATTACGGGCGCCAACGTTGCACAGCCGTCGCTCGTCGACGAACCGTTCTGGGAGCCGCTCATCGATGTCGTTCGCTGGGCCGAAAACAATGTGACGTCGATCTTCTGTTCGTGCCTGGCAACACATGCACTCGTCAAGCATTACCACGACATCGATCGGGTCAAACAGCCGCAGAAACTCTGGGGCGTATACAGCCATCGCGCCGTGCGCAAGGACCACCCGTTCCTGCGCGACGTCAACACGCGGTTCGAAGCGCCGCACTCACGCCACAACGACGTGTCGCGCGAGCAGTTCGAGGCAGCCGGATGCCACGTGCTGGCCGAAAGCGACATTGGCGTACACCTGGCGGTCAGCCCGGACCAGTTCCGCATCATGTATTTCCAGGGCCATCCGGAGTATGGCGCCGTCAGCCTGCTCAAGGAATTCAAACGCGAGTACAACCTGTACCTGGCGGGAGAGCGCGAAAAGCTCCCTCGTGTGCCGGAGAACTTCTTGACGCCGGAGGGCGAGGCAATCGCCCGAAAGCTCGTCATGGACCTCGAGATGGACGGCAGGAACTCGGCAGCGGAATTCCCGGAAGACGAGTTGCTGCCCTACTGCGACAACACGTGGGGCGACACGGGCAAGGCGATCATCAACAACTGGCTGGGCCTCGTCTACCAGCTGACCAATCTCGACCGCAAACAACAGTTCATGCCGGGCGTCGATCCCGACGACCCGCTACAATTGCGCTAACTCGCACAAGGAAGCAATAACCATGGGTTTCAGAACCAGGCAAATTCATGCCGGCGTCACGCCGGACCCGATTACGGGCTCGATTCTTACACCAATCTACCAGTCGACAACGTACGTACAGCCTTCGGTCGACGAGTACCTGAGCAAGGGCTTTACGTATTCGCGCTCGGGCAACCCGACCGTCAAGGCGCTCGAGGCGAAACTGACGGATCTCGAAGGCGGCGTCGACTGCGCGTGCTTCGGCACCGGCATGAGCGCCGTTCTGGCAACGATGCTGGCGTTTCTCGAGGCCGGCAAACACGCGATTGTTTCGGACGTCGCCTACGGCGGCACCTATCGCCTCAGTACCAAGATCCTGAGCCGCTTCGGCATCGAGTACACGTTTGCCGATACGTCGAATCCCGACGATGTCGCGGCCTCCGTGCGCAATAACACCGCCCTGGTCCTGACGGAGACCCCGGCCAACCCGACGATGAAATGCTCGGACATCGCGGCGATATCCGAGATTGCACAGAAGGCCGGCGCCGTGCATGCCGTCGACAACACGTTCCTGACGCCCTACTTCCAGCGCCCGTTCGAACTCGGCGCCGACATCTCGATCCACAGTACGACCAAGTACATGGACGGTCACAACGCGACAGTTGGCGGTGCGGTCATCAGCAACTCGCAGGAGCACGCTGACGCGGTACGCTTCATCCAGAACAGCACGGGAACGATCATGTCGCCGCAGGTGGCATGGCTCACGCTGCAAGGTTGTAAGACGCTTTCCGTCCGCATGGACGCGCAATCGGCCAGCGCGATGGCAATCGCGGAGTTTCTCGAGGCGCACCCCAAGGTCGAACAGGTGGCCTACCCAGGACTCAAATCATTCGCTCAGCATGAACTTTCGAGCCGCCAGGCGTCAGGTTACGGCGCCATGCTCTGGTTCGAGGTCAAGGGTGGCCTCGCCGCTGGCAAGAAACTCATGGACAACATCGAGCTTTGGAGCCTCGCCGAGAACCTCGGTTCGGTCGAGTCGCTGATCACGCACCCGGTCACAATGACGCACGCTGACGTCGAGCCTGAAGAACGTGCCCGCGTCGGCATCATCGACGGGCTCGTCCGCGCATCCGTTGGCCTCGAAGATACCGAGGACCTGATACAGGCCCTTGCAGACGCGCTGGACCAGGTCTGAACAAAAGCAGGGGCCAATGCCATGTCGCGCTTCCTCAACTTCGACACGCTTAGCCTGCATGCCGGCCAGGTCGTGGATCCCGAGTTCGGCGCCAGGGCGGCGCCGATCTACCAGACCACGTCTTACGTGTTCCCGGACACCGACACGGCGTCGTCAATCTTCAATCTCGAGCGCGGTGGGCATGCGTACTCGCGCATCACCAACCCGACCGTCGGCGTGCTCGAACAGCGCGTCGCTGCGCTCGAGGGAGGCTCGGCTGCCGTCTGCACGTCGTCCGGAATGGCGGCCACGTTCTGCGCCATCACGGCGATCCTCGGGCAAGGCGATCACATCGTTGCCTCCACGCAAATGTATGGCGGCAACATCAGCCTGATGAAAAACACGCTGCCGCGGTTCGGCATCACGACGACGTTTTTCGACCCGACCGATGTAAATGCGTGCCGCGAAGCGATCCAGGACAACACGAAGCTGATCTACGGCGAACTCATCGGCAACCCCGGCCTCGATATCCTCGATCTCGAGGCCATCGCGGCGATCGGCGAGGAACACAACATCCCGTTTATGGTCGATGCGACCTTTAACACGCCTTATCTATGTCGGTGTTTTGACTATGGTGCCAACGTCACGGTGCACTCGCTCACCAAGTGGATGGGCGGCCACGGCGTCGCAATCGGCGGCGTCATCGTCGACGGCGGCAATTTCGACTGGGGCACTTCGGGCAAATACCCGACCATTACCGAACCCTACGCACCGTTCTCCGGAATCAACCTGTGGGAAGAGTTCGGACCGAGCGCGTTCGCCACGCGGATTCGTGCCGAAGCCATGCGCGACATCGGGCCGTCGATGAGCCCGATGAATGCGTTCCTGCTGCTGCAGGGCATCGAGACACTGTCGCTGCGCATGGACAAGCACATGGCTAACACGATGGAACTGCTCGATTACCTGTCGGACCACGAGCAGGTTTCGTGGGTGAACCACCCGTCCCTGCCCTCGCATTCCAGCCATGAGCTGGCAAAGAAATACCTGCCGAAAGGCGCAGGCTCGATTGTCAGCTTTGGCGTCAAGGGCGGGCGCGAGGCAGGCAAGGCCTTCATCGAGAACTGCGAGCTGGCTTCGCATCTCGCCAATGTCGGCGACGCCAAGACGCTTGTCATTCATCCCGCGACCACAACGCACTCGCGCATTGACGCCGATGCGCTGGCCGCCGCCGGCATCACCGAGGACATGGTTCGCCTGTCTGTCGGCCTGGAAGACGTTGCCGACATCAAGGCCGATTTCAACAACGGTTTCCGCGCCGCGAAACGTTTCGCATAAGCATGCATTTCGAGGTCAACGGCAAGCAGGTCTTTGCGACGACGGGCGGCAAACCGTTCGATAACAGCAGGCCGGTCGTCATCTTCCTGCACGGCAGCGGCTTCGACCACACCGTCTGGAACCTGCAATCGCGATTCTTTGCATTCCGCAATTACGCCGTTCTTGCGCTCGACCTCCCGGGCCACACACATTCCGAAGGTCCACCGCTCGAGTCGATAGAAAGCATGGCAGACTGGCTCAACGATGTCGTCAACGCGCTCGATAACATCTCGCTGGTCGCACACTCACAGGGCTGCCTGGTTGCGCTCGAGTTCGGATCACGTTATCCCGAGCGGCTGCGTTCCATGTCACTCGTGACCAGCGGTCTCGCAACGCCCGTCAATGATGTCCTCCTCGGCGCCGCGAAAGAAGATCCGGAGGCGGCGATTGCGATGATGACGGGATGGGGATTCGGCCCGGCCGGCCACCTGCACCAGGGCCCGATCCCCGGGAATTCGATGGTCACTGGCGGTACGAAAGTTATGCGCGGCAATACGCCGGATGCGCTCGCGGCCGATCTCAACGCCTGCAATAGCTACCGGAATGGCAAGCAGGCAGCTCCCAGGATTCGCTGCCCGGTGCAGGTGATCGTCGCCGGCAAGGACCGCATGACACCACGCAAGGCAACCGATGAACTGATCGCACACCTGCACAAGCCCGAGGTCGCGGTCATCCCGGAGAGCGGGCATATTGTGCCGCAAGAGGCACCCAACCAGTGCCGCGCGCTGCTCAGGCAATTTATTTTCAGCAACAGCCCGGCCACATAGAAGATCACGATGTACGAAATAAAGAATGCGGCCGTTATCGGCGCCGGCACCATGGGCCTCGGTATTGCCGGGCAACTGGCTAACGCCGGGGTCAACGTGCTGCTGCTCGACATACCGGCCGAAGGTGACAACCGCAATGCCATCTGCGAGCGCGCCCTCGAGCGCCTGCTCGACGACGCGCAGCCCGGCCTGCTGCACAAGGACCTCGTCAAGCGAATCGCGATCGGCAATATCGAAGACGACATGGTGAAGCTTGCCGATGCTGACTGGATTGCCGAAGCCGTTGTCGAGAGGCTCGATATAAAGAAGGCCCTTTACAGGGACATCGATGCCGTTCGTAAAGCCGGTTCGATCGTGTCGTCGAACACGTCGACGATACCGATCTCGTTGCTGGTCGAAGACATGCCGGAGTCGTTCCGCGAAGAATTCGCGATAACGCACTTCTTCAACCCGGTTCGCTACATGCGCCTGCTCGAACTCGTGCGCGGCGAGTCAACGCGCAGCGAGGTCATGGACTGCCTGGCCGATTTTTGCGATCGCAAGCTGGGCAAGGGCGTCGTCGTCTGCAACGACACGCCTGGTTTTCTTGGCAATCGCGTCGGCGTATACGCCATCCAGAAAGCCCTTCACACGGCGTTCGATATGGGTCTCGAACCCGAAGAGGCCGATGCCATCTTCGGCCGGCCGCTCGGCATCCCCAAGACCGGCGTTTTTGGACTTTATGACCTGATCGGTATCGACCTGATGTCGGATGTGGTGAAAAGCCTGCTCTCGATCCTGCCCGACGATGACCCGTTTCACGACGTCGGCACCGGGATTCCGCTCATGGCGCGGATGATCGATGAGGGGCTTATTGGCAACAAGGGCGGCAACGGTGGCTTCTACCAGCCGGCCGTTCCCGCCAGCGGACAAAGCCGCAAGACACTCGATTTCGAAAGCCTCACGTACCGCGATCATGCACCGTGCACAATCGAGGTCGCGATGGACGCCGAACTGGCAGGTAACTTCACGGTATTGCTCGACGACGACAGCAAGTACGGCGCCTACGCGTGGGAAGTGCTGTCGCACACACTGTGCTATGCCGCTTCGCTGGTGCCCGACGTCAACGAGTCACTCGTGGCCATCGATGATGCGATGAAACTCGGCTACAACTGGATTCACGGGCCATTCGAGATGATCGACATGATCGGCGTCGACCGATTCATCGCACGCCTCGAAAACGAGGGACGCGAAGTGCCGCCTTTCCTGCGCACCGCGGCCGGCGAATCTTTTTACCGGACCAGGAAGCGCAAGCTCCGCTACCTGGAGTCCGACGGCGGCTACAGCAAGCTGCGACGCGCGAAGGGAGTGCTGCGGTTCAGCGAGATACGCCGCACGCTGGAACCCATCGAAGAGAATGACTCCGCCAGCTTCTTCCGGCTCAAGCGCAACATCGGCATCGTCGAGTTTCACAGCAAGGCCAATGCCCTCGGTCCGGATTCCATGCAGCTGCTCGAGCACGCCGTGTCCTATGCGTCTGAAAACATGGCAGGCCTCGTCATTCACAACGACGCACAGCATTTCTCCTGTGGCGCGGACCTCGCGACGATCCTCGGCTTTGTTGTCAACAGGGACATGGCCGGCCTGGACGCGTTTCTCGATCATTATCAGCAGACGCTCAAGGCCATGAGGTACGCACCTATCCCGGTCGTCGGAGCACCGTCGGGGCTGTCAATGGGTGGTGGCTTCGAGGTCCTGCTGCACACCGATAAAGTCATCTTCCATGCGAACTCGGTCACCGGACTTGTCGAGTCGCTGGTCGGCGTCGTGCCGGGCGGCGGTGGCGTCAAAGAAATGCTGTACCGCTGGTACGAGCGAGAAGGCGACATCGTAAAAGCTGCCTGGAACGCATTCATGAACATCGGTTACGGCAAGACCGCACGCTCGCCGCTCGAGGCCGAGCCGCTGGCCATGTTCCGCAACGGCGTGGACGATTACATAATGAATCGTGACAGGTTGTTGAAAACCGCAATGGACGCCGTGGTCAAACTTGGTGAAGATTACGAGGTCAGAGAGCGGGTCCCTCTCGCCATGCCCGGCCGTGAAGTCTGGGCCGAGATGAAGGCCTGGCTGGAGGACGCCCATGAGAAGGGACGTCTCATGCCGCACGATGTCACGACCGGTGCTCAAATTGCGATGATCGTGACCGGTGGCGACATGGATGCCGGTACCGCGTTGACCGAGAATGACCTGTTAGACCTCGAGCGCAAGGCATTCTTGATGCTGGGACAGACCGACGAAACGCGGGCGCGGATCGAATTCATGCTCGAGCACGGCACACCACTGAGAAACTGAAAGACAATGATCTACAACGCACCTATCCAGGACATGCTTTTTCTGATTCGCGAATACGTCGGCATCGACAAGCTCAACGCTTTGCCAGGCTACGAGGAAGTCGATATCGACCTGATCGAGGCTGTTCTCGAGGAAGCCGGCCGATTCGCCAGCAATGAATTGCTTGGTATCAACCGGGAAGGCGATGAAGTTGGCGCCAGGTTCGACGACGGCAACGTCACGACGCCACCCGGATTCAAAGAGGCCTATACGCAGTTCATCGAAGGTGGCTGGACCGGCATCGATGCCAGCCCCGATCATGGTGGCCAGGGCCTGCCGAAACTGCTGCAAAGCCTTATCGACGAGATGATTGGAGCGACGAACGTCGCGTTCAAGCTGTATACGGAACTCAGCCGCGGCGCGTATCACTGCATTGCGCACTCGGCGTCGGACGAGATCTGCGACAAGTACCTGCCGTAGATGGTCGAAGGAGTATGGTCCGGCACAATGTGCCTGACAGAGCCACATAGCGGCACCGACCTCGGCCTGCTGAAGACGAAGGCCACTCCGGCAGGCGATGGCACCTTCAAACTCAATGGCGAAAAAATATTCATCACCTCGGGTGACCACGACCTGACCGAAAACATTATTCACCTCGTCATCGCCCGCATCGAAGGCGCGCCGGCGGGAACGCGAGGCATCAGCCTGTTCCTTGTGCCGAAGTTCCTCGTCAATGAAGACGGGTCCCTCGGTGATCGCAACGGTCTACAGACAGCATCGATCGAACACAAGATGGGCATAAAGGCATCCGCGACATGCTCACTGGTCTTTGACGACGCGACCGCTTACCTCATCGGCGAGGAGAATCGCGGCCTGGCGTCGATGTTCAAGATGATGAATCTCGAACGCATTACTGTCGGTCTGCAGGGACTGGGCTTGTCGGACATTGCGCTGCAAAACGCACTCGAATATGCGCAGGAGCGACGGCAGAGCAAGGCACCGGCGCCGAGACCTGACGACAAGGCCGCTGCCGATCCGATTATTTATCAGCCGGAGATGAAGCGGCAACTGCTGACGATTCGCTCGCAGGTCGAGGGCGCGCGCGCCTTGTCCGTACTGGCGGGCCTCAATATCGACATCTCGGAAAAGTCACCGGACGCAGAAGCCGTAGCGGCTGCGCAGAGCACAGTCGCGCTGCTGACGCCGGTCATCAAGGCACACTTCAGCGACCTGGGTATGAGCAGCACCTTGTCGGCGCAGCAGATCTATGGCGGGCACGGCTACGTTCGTGAACACGGCATGGAACAACTGGTGCGTGACTGCCGCATCGCCCCGATTTACGAAGGTACTAACGAAGTCCAGGCACTGGACCTCGTCTCCCGGAAGGTCACGGGACGCATGACCGATTTCACGAACCAGTTTCTGGCCGAGTGGCTCGCATTCCTCGACGAGAGCGCAGACGGTGACAATGGTGCAATTGCCGCGCAGGCACGCCAATCACTGCAGCGACTGATTGAAGCGACCCAGTGGGTGCAGGCGAAAGCGCAGGCAGGAGAGGACGCCGCTTTGCGCGGTTGCGCGACGCAATACCTGCGCCTGTTCGCGCTGGCCATCATTGGTTGCCTGTGGGCGCAGATCGTTCACACGATAGCCGACAAGCAGGGCGACTTTTATGACGTCAAACGCAAGCTGGCGCGCTTCTATGTGCAGCAGATACTGCCCGAGACGTCGTCGCTGCTGGAGGTTATCGTCAACGGCTCGGACGCGATCGCGGATTTCGAGGTCAGCGATTTCGCAAATTAGGTTTTCATCTCGTCCGGGATGGTTACCCGGGGCTTGAACCAGGGTGCCTCGCACACGACGGCGCGCCGCTCACCTGACGGTGAATCCACAACAAGCTCGGTGCCGATTGCAGCGAGTTCGGCCGGAATGTTGGCCCAGCCGATATTGCGATCAAGGCGTGGCGAATGCGCGCAGCGAGTGACGCGCCCCACTCTCCTGCCATCCTGTGATACGTCCCAGAATTCCTCGTTGGGCACCTCGAGCGCCGGGCCGTCAATTTCTATCCCGGCCAGCTTGCGGGCGGCGCCTGTGGCTGCAATCTGTTCGAGTGCCGTCCGGCCGATAAAGTCTCCCGGCTGATCGAAGTCGACGAACTGGCCCATGCCTGTGACATACGGGTTGTCGTCGAGCGTGATATCCGACACGTACGACAGCAAACCGCCCTCGATGCTGCGAATCGTCGACGGTGCTGCCGGGCGGATCTTGTAGGGCTTGCCTGCTTCCATAATGCGCTCCCAGAGCTGGTCGCCGTATTGCCCGTCACGCAGGTAAAGCTCGTAGCCGAGTTCACCACTCCAGCCTGTGCGCGACACGACCAGCGGTATGCCGTCGAGCTCTGTTTCCCGCAATCGGTAGTACTTCATCTGCACCGCCCAGTCGCCGAACAGGTCGCGGGCAACGAGTGGCGACTTTGGTCCCTGCAGCTGCAACGGCGAGACGTCGGGCTCCGAAACTTTGACATCCATGCCGCTGTTCACAGCAACCCCCATCGCCCACCACAGCACATCGCCATCGCCGGGCGATAACCAGAACAGGTTCTCCTCCACGCGCAGCAGGATGGCGTCGTTAACGATGCCGCCATCCTGGTTGGTCAGCGCCATGTACTGGCACTGGCCAACCTCGCATTTCGACATGTCGCGCGGCGTCAGGAACTGGATGAAGTCAAAAGCGTCCGGCCCCGAGATCTGCACCTGCCGCTGGCAGGCAACATCCCATAACGTCACATCGGTGACGAGGCTCCAGTAGTCCCTGACATTGTCACCGTAGGACGCCGGCAGAAAAGTGTGGTTATAGACTGTGAACGTCTGCGCGCCATAGCGCAGGGTCGCATCGAAATATGGCGACTTGCGGACACGCGGCCCGATCGACAGCAACGGAGGGTTTTTCGTTTCGCTCATCGACCGGACTATTACGACGAAACGCCGGATGCGTCAATCGGAAATGATGAGGAAGGAACTGGTCCCTTCGACCAACATCGAGAACACAATCAGGTAACCGAACAGCACCGCCGCGGAACGCCCCGCCGCGGCCAGCCACGATATCGCGTAGACGCGCTTGATGGACAACAGCAGATAGACGACGAAATACACTAGCGCCGCAACCTGAAGTGCCAGCGCAGCGAAATTTTCGCTGGCGAGCTTCTCGACCGGCAGCATCACAGCGAGGATGATGTACGCTGCACAGTGCAGGTGCACCGAGTGAATCAGGTGGTCGAAGTACAGGCGCTGGCGAAATACCGCCTTCAGCAACAGGGCAAAAACCGGCAGCAACAGAAACATCAGGCGCGGCATCAGGTCGGACATGAAGCGCGCCTGCTCGGCAGCATCACCCTCGACAGTCTGGCCCTGTTCGAGCAACAGGCCGCGGCTCGCAATCCACGCCAGCAAAACGAAAAACGAGACACTGATGAACAGGTACAGGCGTAATGGTGAGGTGTAAGTCTGGCGCTTTCCGGCGAGGAATTCCCCGGTCAGGCGGCCTGGCGCGAGAAACAGGGTTTTGAGCGTGCGCCACGCGCGCCCGTCCAGGTCGATAGCTTCCCTGATCGCCTCGGAGAACAGGTCGAAGAAAGGCCGCCCGAGATCGATGTCCTTTTGTCCACAGGCGGGACAAAACTGACCTTCCAGACCGGTATCGCAATTCTTGCAGCGCCGCATCCCTGCAGCGTAGCGGCTAGAAGCCGGTCATTCCACCAGGACGTGAACGCAGCAGCTTGAACTGCCGGAAACCCATTTCTATGTATGGGTCGAGCGGGAAGTCAACCATGCCGTACAACTCGCGCTCCTTGATGGGCTGCGAACACCTGAACTCGCCGCCTTCTCCCTTGTTGATTTCAGAGATCGACAGGTAGCAAAGCTTCGACGGGCACGTAAGGGCACAACCGGCATTGGCGAACAGGATAATGCGCTCTTTTTGCTCGATGTTGTTCAGGAACTCGAGATCCTCGTTGAGGCGCATGGGCAGCACAACCGAATCGTAAAGTTCGAGTGCCTCGTTGATCTTGCGATGCGTCTTGATGTTCTTGATGACGCTGGCGTCGAGCCGGTACTGCGGGAAATCCTTTCGCAGCCAGCGCGCAAGATCGTCATTGGTGCAGATCACCGAGTTGAGCGGCTGGTGATAGCGCGTGAACAGCCCGACATTCTGGTCGAACTCCTCACGCGTCGCGTGATGATTCGTCATCGGGAAGCGCACGCCGATGCCCGCCTTGTTAAGCTGCAGCACATCGCCATGGCTCAGCTCACGCCGCGTGAAGCCGCGGCCACCATACAGCGTGCTGCGCTCGACAAAACCGAACACGCTGTCGATTTCCCGCAGCGGGATGTTGCCGTAGTTCTGGCGCAGGTATGCCATGACCGGCATTTCCGGCGGTTTTCTGCGAGCGGAGATCGTATACGTGACCTCGGCTTCGCCGAGCGGCTCGGTCGGCGTGAACAGGCGCCCGCCTGGCACCGGCGCTCTCTGGCTTCCTGCTGCTTCAGGCATTTGGATATCGATTATCATGAGCTCTCGGCACAGCGTCTATTTCGGCAATTACAGAGGAGACCCGCAAATTGACTGAATCTATTCGGCCGGTGTGGTGTCTGTATTATTGACGGACTCAACCTACAGACTATCGATGCCACCACAATCCCGCGCCACCACCGTCCTGATCGCTACAGCCTGCCTGGTGCTGGCCGGCGCGGCGCTCGGCCAGTCCGCCGAAGAACGGCACGCCAACCCGCCACGAGAGTCCCCGGGCGAATTCCAGTTTGTGCGCCTCGCTTACTCGGTGAACCGCTTCATGAACTACGGCGGCCGCAGCCAGGCCTGGCAGACAGACTACCCGGATGCCGAGCATCATTTCCTGAAAGGCATTGACCGGCTGACAACGATCGATGCCGCGGAACAGGGCCATGTCCTCGTGCCGCTCGACGCCGATATTTTCGACTACCCATGGATTTATGCGGTCGAAGTGGGGCACTGGTATCTCAATACGCAGGAAGCAGCCCGCCTGCGTGAGTACCTGTTGCGCGGCGGCTTCCTCATGGTTGACGACTTTCACGGTTCATTCGAATGGGCAACGTTCAAGTCGTCGATGGAGCGCGTGTTCCCCGACCGCCCGATCGTCGAAATCCCCGAGGGGGACGAGGCGTTCCACGTCCTTTACGACCTCGACCAGCGCATCCAGATACCCGGGCGCCTGTTCATCATGACGGGCCAGACGTGGGAGCAGGACGGCCGCGTTCCTCACTGGCGCGGTATCTACGACGATGAGGGCCGGCTCATGGTCGCCATCAACTGGAACATGGATCTCGGCGATGCCTGGGAGCACGCCGACTGGCCCGACTATCCCGAAAACATGACGGCGCTGGCCTACCGGTTCGGCATCAACTACCTCATCTACGCGATGACTCACTGACAGGGATGCCCCTAATCGTTGTTTGAGTTTTTCTTCAAGTACCCGCGCGCCGACTATGCCCGCAGCGATCTCGTGTTTACGGCTGAGTGGCCCGTGGCATGGCTTGTCTTTATCGCCGTCGTCGCGGTGCTTGGCATTGCATTGATGCTGTGGCGCCACCGCGCACGCGCAGCGCCCGGGCAACTGGCTGTCGTCTGGGTTCTGCAGGTAACCATGCTCGTCATTGCCGGCGCGGTACTGATGCAGCCGGCACTGCGGACAGAACAACTGAAGATGGACGACAATGCCGTTGCGCTGGTCGCCGACCGATCACAAAGCATGGCTTATGGCGACGGGGTTCGACGAATCGACACCGCCATCGACAACCTCGAAGCTGCTGTAAGCGAAAGCGCGGAACTGACAACGCTGCGGTACGCCTTTGCCGATGCGGTCGACCGGCTTGACGATTTCGCCGCGCTTGAACCTGACGGTGCGGCGACGAACATCGCTGCATCGCTCGTTGGCATCATCGATGGTGCGCGCTCACAGTCGCTCGCCGCCGTTATTCTCGCTTCGGACGGCATCGATACGTCGGGCGCCCTCTCGACACAACAGCTGACGGAAATCGCCGCGCTTGGCGTGCCGGTGCACACGATCGGTGTCGGCGGAGACCAGATGCCTGACGATATCGAGTTGTCGCAGGTCATCGTGCCCGACAAGACACTGCCGGGCACGACCGTCACGGCCCGGGCGTCGATCCGGCACGACCGGGAAGGCACAGCCCGTATCCGCGTTTACGACGGTGACGAGCTGTTGGCGACAGAAGCGGTTGCACTGCCTGCAAATACGACGATGACGACGGCACTTGTCGATATCGACCTGCGAGAGGTCGGCTATCACCACCTGCAATTCAGCGTCGACACGGGTGGCGACGAGCCCGAGCTCCGCAACAATAGCCGATCTGCGCTCGTCAACGTGCAGGAGCAGCAGTTTCGTGCGCTGTACTTCGAGGGTGAACCGCGCTGGGAATACAAGTTCATGCGCCGGGCGATGGATCCCAATGGCGACATTCGTCTCGTCAGCCTGTTGCGTGTCAGCCCGAACAAGTATTACCGCCAGGGCCTCGAAACTCCCGAGCAGTTGCAGGACGGATTCCCGACGACGCGCGACGAGCTGTTCGGCTATGACGCACTCATCATCGGCAGTATTGAAGCGGCATCGTTCAGCGAACAGCAACTCGAGCTCGTGCACAGTTTCGTGAGCGAGCGCGGCGGAAGTCTGCTGTTGCTGGCCGGTCCCAACGGGCTTGGTAATGGCGGCTGGGGCCAGTCGGGAATTGCCGACCTGCTGCCTGCGATGCTGCCGCCGCGGGCTAGCGACTCTTTTCATCGTTACAAGGTACCGGTGCGGTTGACCCCGCAAGGCGCCGATATGCAAATGTTGCGACTGGCACAGCCTGGCGAGGACAACCGCGCCGCCTGGTCGGACCTGCCCGCCATCGCCAACTACCAGGAACTCGGCTCATTGAAGCCCGCGGCGTCGACATTGCTGGACATGCAGACGACAACCGGCAACCAGCCGCTGCTGGTCACGCAGCCTTTCGGCCGCGGCCATGTCTACATCCTCGCGACGGGCGGAACCTGGCGCTGGCAGATGAGCCTGCCACTCGAAGACCAGCGCCATGAGAAATTCTGGCAGCAGCTCATACGCGCGCTGGTGGCGAATGCGCCCCCGGGAATTTCACTGACGGCCAGTGGCGGCAGTACCGAACGTCGGCTGCGTGCCGAATTCCGTGATGACGCCTACCGCCCGGTCGAAGGAATTGCCGTGTCCGCCGTCGTTTCTCACGAGGACGGCGAGTCATTTACCGTGGAACTGCCACCCAGCCTCGATGAAAGTGGTGTCTTCACAGCCAATGTGCCGCTTGGCGCGACGGGCACATGGTATTTCGAAGCCATCGCCGAGCGCGATGGCGAACCACTTTATACGACCCGCACGAGTGCGTACTCCGAGTCGGAGGAGGCCGAGTACTTCAACATCCGCCGCAACTCTGCACTGCTGCGGCGGCTGTCGGAGGCAACCGGCGGCCAGTATTTTGACGCCGGCAATCTCGACGGGATCGACGAGCTGCTGCGATACTCGACTGCCGGCATTACCGAACAGATCTTCAGACCCGTGTGGGATGCGCCGGCAATCTTCCTGTTGCTGCTGCTGGTGAAGTTTGGCGAATGGCTGCTACGGCGTCGCTGGAGGACGATTTGATGACCCGGCTCCTGCTTTCGATTGCGCTGCTATTGTCACCGATGCTGGCAATGGCGGAACTGCGGGTCGTTATTGTCGAGGGGCTTGCTGGCGAACCCACTTATAGCGAACAGTTCGACCGCCAGGTTGCCGCAATCGGTCGCGCGGCGGCATCCGTTACGGGCGACGAGCACATCCATATACTGCGCGGCGACGATGTATCACGCGAAGCCGCACTGCAGCGCATCGCGACAGCGGCAAGCGGGATCGGCGCAAATGACTGGTTCGCCCTCTTTCTCGTCGGTCACGGCAGTTACAACGACTACGAATACAAGTTCAACATCCCGGGGCCCGACCTTACCGGTGAGGATATCGCCGCTGCGCTCGATGAGTTACCGGATTCAAACCAGTTGCTGGTCAACACAAGCAGCGCGAGCGGCGCCATTGCCGAGCTTGTTGCTGCCGACAATCGCATCGTCGTTCTGGCGACCCGGAGTGGCGTCGAACGCCATGCAACGCGCTTCGGCAACTACTTCGCCGAGGCGCTCTCGGATACAAGCGCCGATATCGACAAAAACAACATGGTCTCGGTGACCGAAGCGTTCGGTTTTGCGCAGCGTCGGGTCGACGATTATTTCGAAAGCAACAACCAGCTCGCCACCGAACATGCAGCAATGAGTGGTACGCGCGGCGAGCGGCTTGCACTGGCGCGGCTCGGCGGCGCCAGGCCTGCCGTTGTCGACACGACCCTCGCCGGCCTGCTTGGAGATCGCGATGCGCTGAACGAGGAAATCGAGGCTTTGCGGCTGAGCCGCGACGATATGAGCGCCACGGATTATCAATCGGCACTGCTCGAGAAAATGCTGCAGCTTGCGCGCATTGAAGACGCCATCGAGGCGCGGCAGGAGGAACTGGATGCAGATCGTTAGTCGCAGCATGCTGTTTCTCGCCATGCTGGCGCTGTCCGCGGCCGCCACGGCGCGCGGCATCCATTATGGCGCCGTTGCGGAGCCTGCTGTTGTCGAATGCGACCAGCAGCACTGGCGCGGCCGGGTCGAAGAATCGCGCCTGTGTTACGCCAACCTGTTGCGCGCAGAAACGCCAGCCTCGATCAAGGCCGAAGCAGCATGGGCGCTGAACAATCCCAAGCAGGCGAACGAGTGGTTTCGCACCGCGATGTCGGAGACGCCCGACGATCACGCGACCAAGGTGCGGTGGGGCGACCTGTTCGCAGCATCACACCAATACGGCGAAGCCATGAACATCTATCGCGAGGTGCTCGCCGAAGAACCCGCCAACGCGTTCGCCCTGCTCGGCGCCGCGACGGTACTCGTCGGCAGTTTCGAAGACGCCGCGGACAATTACCTGCAACCCATCCTGGACGGTGTTGTTCCTGACGACGGCGCATACCTCGGCGCGCTGCTGTTGATCGCCCGTGTAGCGCTGGAAAATGGCGATTACGACGAGGCGGAGGCATCACTGGCGCTGGCAGAGGACGTGCTTGCGAAACACGACTGGCCACCGCTCGAGCTGTATGCGTTGCGCGCGTCGCTCGATTTGCTCAATGATGTTGCGGACAGCCGCTGGACCGAGCTCTCGCTCGCATACAACCCCTACTATGGCAACATCTACGCAACGCCGGCGCACTTCTACGTGATTACGCGCCGCTACCGCGAGGCGATCGAGATGTACCAGAAGGCTGTCGAGATTCAGCCCAGCCTGGCGGCGGCTCACGAGCAGCTGGGCATCAACCTGTTGCGCGAAAATCGCATGTCACTCGCTCGGGAACATCTCGAACGTGCCTACGAGCTGGACCCCTTCAGCCCGCGATCCGTCAATACACTGCGCCTGATGGACTCGTTCGGCAATTTCCGTCTCGTCGACGACCCGCCCACCGTGGATGGCGAAGTGCCGATTATCCTGCGCCTGCATAAGGACGAGTCGGCCGCCCTGGCGCCTTATGCCATCGAGTTGACGCGCGACAGCATCGACGTGTTCACCGAACGATATGGGTTCGCGCTGCGCGAGCCGGTGGTCATCGAGATGTATCCCGACCACGAAGACTTCGCCGTGCGCACGGCCGGCATGCCCGGGCTCGGCATCCTCGGCGCGACCTTTGGCTACGTCATCGCCATGGACTCGCCATCCGGGCGACCCTCGCACCAGTTCCAGTGGGGCACGACGCTGTGGCACGAGATGGCCCATGTCTTCACGCTCGAGGCTACCGACCACCTCGTGCCGCGCTGGTACAGCGAGGGCCTGTCCGTGTTCGAGGAGTGGCGCTCCGGTCCGAACCCGGGTGTGCGCATCCCGATGTCCGTTTACAACGCGATGAAGGAAGACCTGTTCCTGCCCATCACAGAGCTCGACGAGGGATTCCTGCGGCCAACCTACGAAAACCAGGTCATCGTCTCGTACATGCAGGCAGGTATCGTATGCGACTACATCGACCGCGAATTCGGCGATGGCAAGCTGCGAGAGTTGCTGTACGCGTACCGTGACGGTCTCAACACAGAGGAAGCAATCAGGTCGGTGCTGGGTGTCAGTCCCGCGTCATTCGATGAGACTTTCGCCGCGTTTGTCGATACCGAACACGGGCCGGTCCTTGCGCAACTCGACAGGTGGCACGCCGACCAGGTCAGGTACAACAACGCGATCAGCGAGAAAGACTGGGCCACGGCAATAGAGCTGGCTGCGGGGCTCATTGCAATCCTGCCGCAATACGTCGAACCGGACAGCCCCTACCTTGCCGCGGCGATGGCACAGCGGGAACTCGGTGACAACGAGGCGGCCATAAACATGATGCAGACATTCTGGCGTAATGGCGGCTACGATCCGGTCGCACTGCGCCGCTACGCCGAGTGGCTCGTCGAAGCCGGGCGCAGCGCTGATGCCATCGATGTTCTCTACAGCATCAACCTTGTTGACCCGCTCGATCACGAACTGCACGGCAACCTCGGTGACCTGCTGCTTGCCGCGGGGCGGGCCGATGAGGCCCTGCGCGAGTACGAAGTGGCGATCTCGCTGCAACCCCACGACATGGCAACCGCCTGGTACCGCCTCGCGCAGGCACAATATGAGCTCGGCAACGTCGAACAGTCGCAATTGAATCTGCTGCAGGCTCTGGACGTTGCCCCCAATTTCAGGCCGGCGCAGCGACTGCTGCTAAAGCTGGCAAGTAACAACAACGGACAAAACCCATAGAAACGGAAGAACACGGTATGGCGAACAAGACAACAGACGACGTATTCGAATCAGACGAAGTGCGGGAGCTGATCAAGACCTTCAGGGATGCGATGGACGGGCTTCGCGGCGAAGTCGGCAAGGTCATCATCGGCCAGCAGGATGTCGTCGAACACCTGCTCGTCACACTGCTCGTTGGCGGGCATTGCCTGATCACGGGCATGCCCGGTACCGCGAAGACGCTGCTGGTGCGAACGCTGGCCGACGCGCTGGGACTGACATTCAAACGCATCCAGTTCACACCGGACCTGATGCCCACCGATGTCACCGGTACGGACATCATCGAGGAAGACGCCGCGACCGGACATCGGTCATGGACGTTCGTCAAGGGGCCGATTTTCACCAACGTCCTGCTCGCCGACGAGATCAATCGCACGCCACCGAAGACGCAGGCGGCACTGCTGGAAGCGATGCAGGAGCGATCCGTCACCGTGCGCGGCGAGAACCACGTACTCGAACCGCCGTTTTTCGTGCTCGCCACGCAGAACCCGATCGAACTCGAGGGCACCTACCCGCTGCCCGAGGCGCAGCTCGACCGCTTCCTGTTCAACGTTCTGCTCGACTACCTGAGCGGCGATGACGAGCTCGCCGTCGTAGACAGGTTCACGACCCGCGTGGATATTCCCGCGGTGAAAGCGTGCACGAATGCCGAGGAAATCGTGAAGTTCCAGTGGCTGGTACGCCAGGTCCCCGTCTCGGAGGCCGTAAACCGCTACGCCGTCAATCTCGTTCGCGCGACACGCCCTGCCGAGGCCAACGCGCCCGAGGTCGTGAAGAAGTACGTTAATTTCGGCGCCAGTGTGCGTGCGACGATGTTCCTCAACCTGGCAGCCAAAGCGAGCGCCCTGCTCGAGGGACGCTATCACGTGACCCAGGACGACGTGCGCAGCATGGCGCTGCCTGTGCTCAGGCACCGCGTGCTCTGCAATTACTTTGCCGAGTCCGACAGCATGACGGTGGACGACGTGCTGACGCAGATGCTTGCGCAGGTAAGCGAGTAACGCGATGGCGGCACCGGGCGCAAACCAGACCACGGCCAGGGAGTTATTGCGGCCCGAGGTGCTCTCGCATCTCAAGAACCTGGATCTCGTCGCGCGCTCGGTCGTCGAAGGTTTCCTGATCGGGCTGCACCGCTCGCCGAGGTTCGGCTTCAGCCAGGAGTTTGCCGAGTACCGCAGTTATGCCGAAGGTGACGACCCGCGCTTTATCGACTGGAATGTGTTCGCGCGCTCGGAAAAGATGGTCGTCAAACGTTTCATTGGTGAAACGAACTCGCACCTGATGTTGCTGCTCGACGCCAGCGCCTCGATGGGCTTCGGCGGGCCGCCGGTCAGCAAGCTGCGTTACGGGCAATTCCTCGCGGCAAGCCTGGCCTACCTGGCATCGCGGCAGCACGATGCAGTCGGCTGTATGATCTTTGACGAGGAAGTTCGCGATTACCGCGCACCCTCATCACGCTCCGGCAAGCTGCAAAATGTACTGCACTGCATCGACTCTGCCGAGGCTCGCACCGGAACGAAATTCGACAAGTCGTTCGACAAATTCCGTGAGCAGGCCATCCGTCGCGGCATGGTCGCCGTCATTTCGGACTTTTACTGCGACATCGAGCATCTGCTCGAGAGCGTCAGGCCACTCGCTTGGCATGGCCAGGACGTTGTCCTGTTCCAGGTTCTCGATGACCAGGAACTCGAACCCGATTTCAAAACGAATGTCCTGCTCGAAGACCTCGAAACGGGCGAAGCGGTCGAAGTCGCTCCCGAGTTCATGAAAGAAACGTATCCCGAGCGCATCCAGGCTCACATCGATGCGCTGTCGCGGGCAGCGTCCGGCATCGGTGCAGACCATGTCCTGGTAAGAACCAGTGACTCACTCGACCAGGCCTTGCGCAATTACCTGCTGTTCCGGCAGAGGCGCCAGTAATGATGAGCCTGCTCGCTCCGCTATTCCTGCTCGGCACACTGGCAGTGGCGCTGCCATTCTGGTTGCACCGGCTGCACACGCAGAGTTCGAATCGCGAGCCGTTCAGCTCGGCAATGCTGCTGGAAACAACCGACGAGCGGGTTCACGTACAGAAGAAACTCAAGTACTACATGCTGCTGGCATTGCGCGTCCTGCTGCTCGTACTGCTCGCTCTCGCGTTCGCCAAGCCGCTGTGGACCAGCCCCGAGGGGCTTCCCGGCAATGACCCGGACGGTACCCACCTGGTGCTTGTCGATACCTCCGCGTCGATGAACAGGTCCGGCACATTCGAGCAGGCGCTCGACGATGCGCGGCAAGCTATCGGTTCCGCCCCTGGTGGGGCTTTGTTGCAGGTGTTGTCCGCAGCCAGGGATGTTCGCGAGGCGTCGGCGCTCACGACTGATCGCGATGTGGCTGCAGGGGCGCTGCAAGGCCTCGACCCGGGCACTGCAAGGCTCGATTTCGGTGACGCCATGGCAACGATCGATCGGCTGGCCGAGGACCTGCCGTCACCCGTCACGCTGCACGTCACGAGCGACTTCCAGGACAGCGGCCTGCCCGTCCGTTTTGCCGATCTCGTGTCGTCGCAGATTTCGTCGCTTCAGGTCCACCCGACCGGCACGCAACGCTCCAATAACTGGTCGATCGACGCCATCAGGGTCACTGCCGATGGCATCGATGTCGTGGTCACGGCCACGGGCGACGATGTGGCCGATGCGGTCGTGACGGCCACCGTCAATGGCTCCCAGGCTGACCGGCGGGAAATCAGTAGCGGCGATTTCGGCACGGTGAGTTTCACGGAACTGCCACTGGAACAGGGTGACAACCGCGTGCAGGTCGAAATCGATGCCAACGACGACCTTGCGCTCGACAATATCCGGTATCACGTCATTCGCAAAGAGCCACCCACGCCGATCCCGCTACTGACACTGGACATCGCAGGTCTGCCCGTCACCTACCTGTCTGCCGCATTGCTTTCCGACCCGCGCAGCAACTACGAGGTCGAAGCGGCTGTCATCGGCTCATTTGATACGCGCACCCTGTCCCGCTATCGCTGGGTCGTCGTTGACGACATCGGCGCTGTCGACGCCCGGCTCGAATCTGCTCTCGACGAATTTGTACGTAACGGGGGTGGCTTACTCGCTTTCACCGGACGACGCAGCGCATCGTCAAATCGTCTGCCGCTGCTCGGCAACGACATCCGTGGCGCCAGCCTCACGCCCAACGAATATGGATTCCTCGTTATCGGCCAGGTCGAATCGGGTCACCCGCTGCTGGCGGCGACTGATGGCTGGTATGACGTCAATTTCTCGGAGACGATTCCGCTTGTGGCCGCCGACAACGACGAGGTTCTCGTTCGGCTCGAGAATGGCGAGCCGTTCATCATCGAGCGCCACATCGGCCAGGGGCGCGTCCTGCTCGTCGCAGGAGATCTGCAGAACCGCGGCAACGACCTGCCAACTCGGCCTGTCTTCGTCAGCTTTGTCATCGAGGCTGCGAGATACCTGTCAGGCTCTGAACAGGTCGTTCGCTCGTTCACCGCAGGCTCACTGCTACCGCTATCGGTCGTCGCCGGGGCATCGGGCCAGGTCATTGATCCACAAGGCAATTCACTACTGTCACTGGCTGCAACCACGCGCGCGCAACAGATTCAATTGGACCAAACCGGCTTCTACGAGGTCTATAACTCCCAGGGCAGCTATACGATTGCCGTCAACGTGGATCCCCGCGAGTCGCGGCTCACCACGATGCCGGCCGAGACCCTGCAACGCTGGGTAGCCGCTATGAGCGGTCCGGATGATGCATCAGTGGCACCGGAGCTCGAGTTGCAGGCCGAACCCGTCGAGCTGTGGCATGCGCTGCTTTTTATACTGTTGCTGGTGCTGGTCGGCGAGTCGATTCTTGGCAACTGGTACCTGGCGCCGGCAACCCGCAGCGGGGTGAACGGATGACGTTTTCGCGACAATTTGACGAGTACCTCGAGACTTTCAGCCGCAGGCTGACGCGGCTCGTCGTCGCGCGCGGTGTCGCCGCCGTCACTGTTGCAGCACTGGTGTTTTCGCTCGTGGCCGTTACCGCAGCGGCACGCGCCGGTTTTCCCGACAACTTCATGATCGGTGCACGAATCGCGCTTCTGCTCGTGCTCGGCGCAGTCGCCTGGTATTTGATCATCGAGCCGAAGCGTCGCGTCGCTGCCGAGCCCGCGGCCGGCATCGAGGCTCGCACACCCGAGTTCGACGGCCGCATCGAGGCGTATGTCGACACGCAGGACGCCACCAACCCGATGCGCGAATTGCTGGCCGAAGAGACGCTCTCGATCGCAACGCATCATGCGCCGCAACGGCAGGTGACACCACGCGAGTTTCAGCAGGCCTGGTCAGTCGCCGGCATCGCGGCCACGGTATTGCTGCTCATTGCTGTCGCCGGTCCCGGCAACTACGCCTATGGTGTTCGTGACCTCTGGGTAGGCTGGGCTTTTCCCGGCCTGTTACCGCCGCAGAGCATCGAGGTGTCACCTGGCGACGATGGAATTCGCCTCGGTGGCAGCCTGCGCGTGCGCGCCACGGTGCAGGGCTTCGACCCCGCCGAGGCATGGGTATACGCGAGCTTTGACGATGGCGAGTGGCAGCAGGTACCGATGTCGAAGAACGAAAACGGTTTCGAGTTCACGTTTTTCTCGGTCCGCCAGCCGCTCGAGTATTACGTCACGGCGAATAATGTCCGCAGCCCGACATTCGATGTGCGCGTTGTCGACGTACCGAACGTGGACAAGCTGGTACTGACATACCACTACCCGGAGTGGACGCAGCGCGATCCTGAGGTTCACGATCCCGGTGGCGACATTCGCGCTATCGCCAACACGAGAGTCGAGTTGCGCATTGCGACCGATCGGCCGATGACGCCGGGCGCTATTATCGTCGGCGACGAGCTGGTTTCACTGGATGTCGATGGCACCGCGGCGACAGCCTCGTTCACGCTGACCGAGGACGACCAGTATTTTGTCGCTTCCACGGTCGGCGGGGAGCGGATTCGTCTGACCGACGATTACTTCATCACGATTCTCGAGGACCAGGCGCCAGAAATCAGCTTCACCCGCCCGGGGCAGGACTGGAGCGCAAGCCGCATCGAAGAGGTCACGACACGCGTCAGCGCGCAAGACGATTTTCTAATCGAATCACTGGCGCTGCACTACTCGGTAAACGGCGGTGAGTGGCAGTCGATCGGGCTCGAGGCCGGCCGCGATGCCGTCGAAGTCGACCACGTGTTTTTCCTCGAATCCTTGTCCGAGTCGGGCGACGAACCGCTGGTACCCGGCGACCTCGTGTCCTACTACGCAGTTGCAGGGGACCGTGAAAACGCCGCGCGCACCGATATGTTCTTTATCGACGTGCAGCCGTTCGACCGGCGTTACATGCAATCCCAGATGTCGGGCGGCGGTATGCAGGGCGACCAGCAAAATGAAGTATCGGAACGCCAGCGCCAGATCATCATATCTACCTGGAACCTGATCCGTGAACGGACTGACCAGGGCCGCGGCGAGGATGCTTACGTCACTGACAATGCAACGCTGCTGTCACAGCTGCAGGAAACGTTGCGTGAGCAGGTAGAGACGCTGGCGCAACGCGCGGAAGCGAGAGAGTTGACGGAAAGCGATGACGATATCGCGCAGTTCGTCGAAGAATTGCGCGCGGCGGCCGCTGTCATGACGTCGGCCTCGGAGCTGCTCGCGGATCTCGACCTCGAGCAAGCCCTGGGACCGGAGCAGGAAGCGCTGCAGCACCTGCTCGCGGCCGAAGCCATTTTCAATGACATGAATGTCTCCATGAGTAACAGCCGTGGCGGCCAGGCGGGTCGTGACCTCAGCGAGATGTTCGAACTCGAGATGGATCTCGAGAAGAACCAGTATGAGACCGGCGACAATGCTTCACCGAATCCGCCCGAGCAGGCCATACAGGACGCCGCGGATGAACTCGAGGAGCTTGCCCGGCGCCAGGAACAACTCGCCCGCAACCAGGACCGGTCGCAAGTGCCGACGCAGCAGCAACGCTGGCAGCAGGAGATGCTGCGGCGCGAACTCGAAGAGCTGCAGCGCCAGCTCGAGCAACTGACGCGCGGCCAGCAGCAGGCGCAATCGCAATCGAGCCAGGGCGAATCCGGCAGCACGAATTCGTCATCGCAGTCATCGGATGGCGAGCCATCCGAGCAAGAGCGTGCAATCGATGAGCTGCAGCGCCGCATTGGAAGTGCCTTGCGCGCGATGAACGAGGCCGAAAGCGCCATGCGCGATGCCGACGATGCGGAATCGTTGCAGCGCGCCATGGCAGAAGCGCAGCGACAACTCGAAGGTGCCAGCGAGCGCGCCAGCGAGGCTCGTCAGAGTGCGATGCAGGCGGCGGTCAACGCGCTGGCGGACAGGGCCAGCGGACTCCATGAAACGCAACGCGAGATGGAGCGCCAGTTGCAGGAAGAGGTTCGCGGCGCCATGGAAAGCGGCCAGGACGAGTCGTCTGACTCCGGCCTGAGCTGGCAGGAAGAGATCGCACTCGCGGAAGAAAAGCGCGAGCTTCTTGCCGAACTGCAAGCCCTGCAGCGCGATGCGCTGGCCACCGCCGGCGAATTTGGCGACGACAATCCCGACATCGCCAATCAACTTCGCGACAGCTTCGACACGCTCAAAGACATGGACGTCGAGGTTCGAATTTCCGCGGCGGCTGCCTATATCGAGCGGGGCGATGCCCTCTACGTGGCATCCAGCGAGAGCGCCGTAACCGAATCACTGCGCCAGCTTCGTGACGACCTGCGGCAAACCGAGCGCATGGCCGCCGGTGCGATGAATGGCGAACCGGGCGAAGGTGAGCGCATGCTGGCTGCGCTGGACGAAGTCAGGGAATTACGCCGGGCACTGCAACAGGCGGCCGCAGGCCAGGGCGACGGCACGGCCGGCGCGCCAGTTGGCAACCTCGAATTCGGCGAGGAGTTGAAACAACAGGCAGACGGCGTTGCGCAGAACGTCACCGAACTGCTGCGCGCAGCGTCGAATGCGGGCGCCAGCCGCCAGGACATCGATGAATTACGCGAGCTCGCGGCGGGGATTCGCGCGTCGGACTTCAGCGGCAACCCGGACATTCTGGCAAGGGAGGCAAGGGCTGCCCTGGCGCTCGCCGAACAGCTGGAACTGGAGCTGGCGAGTGTCGTCAGCGGGGACGATCGTGGCATTCGCGGTGACGTGAATGCGGACGTTCCACAGCAACATCGCGAGATTGTTGCCGACTACTACCGCAGGCTGGGCCAGGCGCAGACCGAGGACTAGGCAAGCGCGCGGATTGCCATGCGCACCGCGACAATCAGCAGGAACAGGCCAAATAGCGCGCTCAGGTGCCGACGATCGAGTGCGTGCGCAATCCTGGCGCCCAGCGGTGCAAACAACACGGTCGCCGGCGCGATCACGGCAAAACCCAGCAGGTTGACGTAGCCGAGACTGGCAAACGGCAGCAACTCATTGCCCCAGCCGCTGATGATGTAGCCGAGTGTCGCCGGCACGGCGATGACCAGGCCAAACAGCGATGCAGTACCGACGGCGAGGTGAATCGACTTGCCCGACAGTGTCATCGCCGTCACCGACAGCGTGCCGCCGCCGATACCCATCAACGTCGATATGCAGCCAATAACGACGGGAATGACCGGTCCTGCAACTCCTCGCGGCACGTCGTCTGCCAGGTTCAAATCCTGCAGGGGTAGCAACATCTTGACGGCGACCAGGAGCGCCACGATGGCGAATACCCCGGCGAGAAACTCGGCCCCGACATTGGCCGCGATGAAAATGCCGGCGACGGCGCCGATCACGATCCACGGTGACCAGTAGCGGATCACGCCGAAGTCGATGGATTCGCGCCGGTAATGGGCCCTGGCCGACGAGATCGACGTCGGAACAATTGTCGCCAGGGACGTTGCCACTGCAATATGCATGCGGATTGACGGGTCGACATCGACGACAGCCAGCGCCAGTTCCAGCACCGGTACTATGACGATGCCGCCACCCACGCCCAGAAGCCCCGCGAGCACGCCGCCGGCAGCACCGGACAGGAGCATTGCTAGTACGAGGCTGACTATATCCATCAAGTGCCTTTATACTGGTGCATTCCTGATAATTACAACAACAGGGAAGCAGGAGTGGTCATGGCAGACAACTCGATTTTGGAACCACTGACAGGGTTCGAACCATTCGACAGGGCAATTGCCGATTTCTCGACTCTTGCCGGCGAGGACGAGCAGGAAACCGCGCGCAGCAAGATCTGGGACGAATTCGGCACCGAGGGCGCCGTCTTTATCTCGGACATGGCGAGCTTTTCGAGCACGTCGCGCAAGGTCGGCGTGTGCCATTTTCTCAAGCTGATTCACCGCGCCCGCCAGGTCATTTCGCCAATCGTCGAAGCTAACAATGGCACGCTGCTCAAGTGTGACGCGGACAACACGTACGCGTTCTTCGAGCGCACCGACGATGCCATCAAGGCAAGCTTCGAGATCAATGCTGCGCTGTTCAAGTCGAACGATACGTATCCGATCCAGGAGCAGATTTACGTATCGATCGGCATCGATTACGGGCGCGTATTGCTGATCGACTCGGTGGACTTTTTTGGCGATCCGGTCAACACGGCATCAAAACTCGGCGAAGACCTTGCGATAAAGGCGGAAACGCTGGTCACCGATCGCGCGATCGCGCATTCCGATTACAAGGTGCCCGAACTCGCGGAGCGCATGACGGCCAGGATCTCCGACATCGAAATCCAGTATGTGCGCATCCCGATGACCGAAGCCACGAAGGCCTGACAGCGATGGTTGCCGAGGCACAAGCCCTGCGCAGGATTCTCGAGGTTACGCGTAAACTCGCGGCACCATTCGACCTCGATACGATGCTCAAGGAAGTTGTCGATGTGTCGAGAAATATCCTCGACGCGGATCGCGGCACGGTGTTTCTGTATGACGACCAGACCGACGAGCTCGTCGTCCGTGTCGCCACCGAACTTGGCGTCATTCGTATTCCGTCCGACAAGGGCATCGTTGGCGAAAGTGTGCATACGCGCAAGCTAATCAATGTGCCCGACTGTTACGCAGATCCGCGGTTCAACCGCGCCATCGACAAGGAGACCGGCTACCGGTCGCGTTGCATGCTGACGATTCCGTTGCTGGGCTTCGAGGACTCGCTCGTCGGTGTGCTGCAGATTCTCAACAAGAATGGCGGTGTGTTCGACGAGCAGGACGAGTTCATTGCAACGGCATTGGCAGCGCAGGCCGCGGTCGTGTTGCATCGCGCGAAGATCACCGAACAAATTATCGAGTCGGAGAAACTCGATCGGGAAATCACCGTTGCACGGGACGTGCAGATGGGAACGCTGCCCAAGGAAATGCCGAAGATCGAAGGCTACGGTTTTGCCGGTGCGTTTTCGCCGACTGATCAGACCGGCGGCGATCTGTATGACTTCGTGGCGCTCGATGATCACCGTCTGTTCCTGCTCATGGGCGATGCGACGGGCCACGGCATCGGCCCTGCCCTGAGTGCAACGCAGGTTCGCGCGATGCTGCGTGTCGCGCTGCGCCTCGAATCGAGCCTCGACGACGCATTTGTGCACATCAACGACCAGTTGTGTGACGACCTGCCCGATGACCGTTTCGTGACAGGCTTTTTCGGCCTGCTCGACGCGAAGACCAACAAAGTGCAGTTTCACTCGGGTGGCCAGGGGCCGATCATGCATTACCACGCGGCCAGCGGTGAATATGACTGGCATCCGGCGACGACATTCCCGCTCGGATACATGCCGCAGACAAACCTGCAACCGCCGCTCGAGGTGGAACTCGAGCCCGGCGATATCCTCGGCCTGATATCCGACGGCATCTATGAATACGAGAACGAAGACGGCGTGCAATTCGGCCAGGAAGGCGTCGCCGGCGTCATCGACAGCCTGCCGGATGGCGATGCCGAGGCGGTCGTTGCCGAAATCATGCGTGCGGTACGTCGGCACGGCGGCAGCATGCCGCAGGCCGATGACATCACGATCGTGCTGGCGCGCAGGTCGAAATAAGCGGGGGCCGGGTGCAGAAGAAGTTCGCAAGGAACATCGACGCGCTCGGGGACATTTACAGGTTTGCCGAAGACGTTTTCGCCTCGGGTGACATCGAGGACTCGGTCCGCATGCCCGTGCACCTTGCGCTCGAGGAGCTGTACGTCAACATGGTCGAGTACTACCCCGATAACGACAACGATATCCTGCTGGATGTTTCCGCCAGCGGCGGCAGGGTTTCGGTCGCGATGACCGATTTCGATGTCGATCCATTTGACGTAACGGTGCCGCGCAATATCGACACCGAGCTGCCGCTGGGCGAGCGCGTGCCGGGGGGCCTCGGGCTGCACCTCGTGCAGCAGATGGTCGATAATCTTGAATACGAGTACCGTGACCGGCAGAGTACGATAAGATTTACCAAGGAGTCAGGTTAACTCTATGTTTAGTATCGAATTTGGGGAAAACGGCGAGATTCTTTGCAGTGGCCGGCTGGATGCCGCGCAGACTGCCAGGGCCGAGGAGTTCCTGGATGCCATAGATGGCCCCGGCACGCTCGATTTTGCCCGGCTGGAATATATCTCCAGCGCCGGGCTGGGTATACTGCTGAAAACGCAAAAGCGCCTCGCCGAGAATGGCGCAGGTCTAAAAATAATAAACGTTAACAATCACATACACGACGTTTTCCGATACTCGGGGTTCCACGCGATCTTCGAGATAGAAGCACGATAACGACGGGGACCGTCCCACCAACTTTTTCCGCACGCGGTTGTAGTTATGGACAGGCCAGACGACAAAACGTTAATGGAGCGTTGCTTGAAAGGCGACCGGCGTGCATTCGAAGCGCTGCTGGTCAAGTACGAGAAACCTGTCTACAACGCCGCGTACCGGATGCTACATAACCGGGAAGATGCGCGGGACGTAACGCAGACCGTGTTTCTCAAGGTCTACGAGAACCTGGACCAGTACAACCCTGCGCACCGCTTCTTCAGCTGGGTGTACCGCATCGCGCTGAACGAATCGATCAACTGGCTGAAGAGGTCGAGCCGCCAGGAGGCGCTCGAACACGAAACAGCAGATCAGGGAGGCGGACCGGAACAGCAAGCTGGCGATCAGCAACTCGGCGAAGGCATGGAAGCGGCGCTGATGATGATCAAGTCTGACTACCGGGCCGTCATTGTTCTGAAGCATGTACTGGGATGCAGTTACATCGAGATTAGTGAAGTGCTTGATATTCCAGAAAAAACTGTGAAATCACGTCTCTATACCGCGCGCCAGCAGCTGCAGGAGAGACTCACCGAACAGGGTTTGCACTAATGGCAGTGGATCCGAGAATTATCGAACTCATCAATGCCGACATCGATGGCGAGATCAGTTCCGACGACAAACAGGAGCTCGAAGCGCTGTTGGCCGAGAGTCCCGAGGCGCAGGCCATGCATGCGGAGCTCGCAGGCCTGGGTACGTCACTCAATGAGTTGCCGGACCTGGAACCGCCGGCGCATCTCAAACACACGATCATGGCGTCGATTCCGAAAAGCGAGGCGCAGCAACAGCGCAACAACGTAATCCAGGCCATATTTACGTCGCCGCCGATGCGCTATGCGGCGATGTTTGCGCTGGGTTCGCTGGTCACGATGACGCTGATCAGTTCCGACCAGGCGTCGAACAACGCCTTCAACGACGTGACCGGCCTCGTCGGCACTATTTCATCCGAAGTTCCGGTCGGGCCGGGCATTCGCAGCGCCAGCATAGACAGGCCGGAAGTTGCTGGACATGTGACGATGCGCAGCAGTGGGCCGTTGTTGATCCTCGACTTCGACCTGGTCTCGAGCCGCCCGGTCGATATCGTCGCTACTTATTCTGACCAGACCGTCTGGTTCAACGGTTTTGCGCAGCTCGAGAGCCCGGGGGCCAGTATTTCAGCGGAATCCGGGCGCATCACGATGCAAGTCGAGGGCAAGCGCCGCTACGCGTTGTTCCTGCACAACGCAGGGGAACGCAATGTGTCGATCAACCTCGAGTTCCAGGCAGATGGCGAGGTGGTCTACGGCACCGCCGTCCAGTTTGAACAGTCCGGCGAGTCTGGAGATTGAGATAGTTACCAACTTTTTTTGAACTCGCCGGTACTTTGAAACATGCAGTACATACATTGGGGGCCCTGACGGGCACAGGAGGTAAAGGAAAATGGCAAATAAAACGATCCCCGCATTTGTAATCGGAGCAGTTTTCGGGGGAGCGATCGCCTACTTCGGACTGACCAACCCGCCAGGCGACGCCCTGACCGGCGCTGTCGCACCCGCGGAGCGCTATCGCGCCGAGCAGATTTCGGCCGACGACATCGAGCTCGGTGACCAGTCGCTACAGGACTTCATGCAGACCGACGTCTTTACGTCCTTGACGAGTGACGCAGCCTTCAGCGCTGCGATCAGCAGTGAAGCATTTCGTGCAGCCCTGAACAGCGAGCAGTTCCGTGCCGCACTGAACAGCGAGCAGTTCCGCGCTGCGATGAACAGCGAGCAGTTCCGCGCTGCGATGAACAGTGAACAGTTCCGCGCTGCGATGAACAGTGAACAGTTCCGCGCTGCGATGAACAGTGAACAGTTCCGTGCCGCAATGAACAGTGAAC
>JARRLQ010000020.1:24474-67264 GCA_037386905.1 Woeseiaceae bacterium | reverse complement strand
CGGGCGGCGCACGCTCCGATCAGCTCGCAGCAATTCGCGAGCAGCACTATCAACTGGCCGAAGGGCTGGGCGTCGATGGACCTGCTTTGCTTGACGATACGCTGCATGAACTCGAGCAGCTTGTTGCCGGCGTGCGGCTCGTGCGCGAGGGCAGTGTCAGGGTGCGGGTCCGCGTCATGGCATTGGGCGAGCTCATGGCAACGCGCCTTGGGGCCGCATACCTGGAACGAGAGACACTTCCCGCCGTCTGGGTCGATGCCCGGGATCACTTGCAAAGCGTCTCCAGCAGCGGCGGCCAGCGCACCCAGGACTACCTGTCGGCCAAATGCGATGCGACAGCGGACGAAGCTTTCCAGGCAAGATTTGCTTCGATCGATGGTTTTGTCATTACCCAGGGATTTATCGCGCGCAACGAATGGGGTGAGACGGTCCTTCTCGGACGCGGTGGTTCGGACACGTCCGCGTCCTATTTCGCTGCCCGATTGCAGGCGCGGCGCCTCGAAATCTGGACCGATGTACCAGGGATGTTCACGGCAGATCCGCGCGTAGTGCCGTCTGCGCGGCTGCTGCTGGCGCTGCACTATGACGAGGCCCAGGAGTTGGCATCAGCCGGCAGTTCAGTTCTGCATCCGCGCTGCCTGTCCCCGCTGCGAGTGTCCGGCATTCCGTTGTTCATCCGTTCCACTACGTCACCGGAAGTGTCCGGCACCGTCGTCTGCTCGGTCACCGAAGAGATCGAGCCGCAGGTCAAGGGAATCTGTCTGCGCAATGGCCTGACGCTGATATCGATGGACGGTGTCGGCATGTGGCATGAAGTCGGCTTCCTGGCCAAGGCATTTGCCGTGTTCAGCGAGCATTCGGTTTCGGTCGACCTGGTGTCGACTTCGGAGACGAACGTTACTGTATCGATCGACAATGCAGACGGCGCACTGGCGGCGGACACTCGGCGCGCTTTGCTTGCGGACCTCGAGAAGCTCTGCCGTGTGCGCGCGATCAACGACTGCTCGGCCGTCAGCCTGGTTGGGCGCAAGATCCGTACGATTCTGCCACGGCTCGGGCCCGCGCTCGCCGTGTTCGAGGAAGAGCGCATTCACCTGATGTCGCAGGCTGCGAATGACCTGAATATGAGCTTTGTTGTCGACCAGGGGCAGGGGCCGAAGCTCGTGCGCAAACTGCACGCATCAATCATCCGCAAGACCGGCGGCAGCCCGGTGTTCGGGCAGAGTTGGGAACACCTGTTTCACGGCGATTTGCCGGCAAGTCAGACGCACGATGCGTGGTGGATGCGGCGCCGCAAGGAACGTCTCGAGCTCGCGAAGACGCAATCGAGCGCCTACGTTTACGATCGTGACAGCGTGCGCCAGGCCGCCCGAAACCTGCTCGGCCTGGATAGCGTCGACCGGGTCCTGTACGCGGTCAAGGCCAACTTCAATGGCGAGCTGCTCAAGGTGCTCGATGAAGAAGGCGTCGATTTTGAATGCGTATCGCCCGGAGAGGTCGAGTGGTTGCAACAGGTGCTACCTGGCATCGATGTTCGGCGCATTCTGTTCACGCCTAACTTTGCACCTCGAGACGAGTACTCGTGGGCGTTCAGCGAAGGTCTGCAGCTGACTCTCGACAACCTTTATCCGCTCGAGGCATGGCCCGAGCTGTTCAAGGGACAGAAAGTGTTTGTACGCGTGGACCCTGGTCACGGGCGTGGCCACCACGAGCACGTCAAGACAGCCGGCCTGCATTCGAAGTTCGGTATTCCGATGTTCGAAATCGATGAACTGCAAAAGCTGATCGAGCAGGCCGGTGCCGAGGTCATTGGCATCCACGCGCACAGCGGCAGCGGAATTCTCGATCCGGATAACTGGCGCTCAGTGGCGGTGAAGCTGGTTCAAGTCGCACAAAGATTCCCATCAGTCGCCACCATCGACCTGGGCGGCGGAATCGGTGTCCCTGACAAGCCCGGAGACAGGCCCTTCGATCTCGAGAAACTCGACGCGACACTCAAGGACATCCGCTCTTCGTATCCGCAGTACAAGCTGTGGCTCGAGCCCGGCAGATACCTGGTGGCACAGGCAGGCGTTTTGTTGAGCCGGGTAACGCAGACCAAGGGCAAGGGCGACATGCGTTACGTCGGCATTGGCACGGGAATGAACTCGTTGATTCGCCCGGCGCTGTATGGCTCGTATCACGAGATCGTCAATCTGACTCGAGCCGAAGACGTACCGACGGCGATGGTGACCGTCGTCGGACCGATCTGCGAAACCGGGGACAAGCTCGGCAGCGATCGCCTGATGCCGGAATCAGAGGAAGACGACGTCATCCTCATCGCGAATGCAGGCGCTTATGGCTACGTCATGAGTTCGCAGTACAATCGCCGCGAAGTAGCAAAGGAAGTTGTCATATGAAGCTGTACTGGGCCCCGCAGACGCGCTCCGCGCGAGCGCTCTGGATGTTGGAGGAGCTCGGCGTCGACTACGAGTTGCAACTTGTCGACATCCGTGACCCGAACCGCGATGACAGCGACGAATTTCGGGAAGCGAGCCCGATGGGCAAGGTGCCGGCCCTGGTCGATGGTGATGTCGGGATGTCCGAATCTGCGGCAATTTGCCTGTATCTCGCCGACCGCTATTCGCCGGGCGAGCTTGCGCCCGCGATCGACGATCCGTCACGCGGCAAATTCCTGTACTGGCTGATGTATACGCCGGCCGTCATCGAACCGGCCATGTCAGAAAAATTCAACGGCATCGAACCGGCGCGCCAACGCAACGGCTGGGGTGATTTCGAGTTGATGATCGAGACACTCGAAAGAGGCCTGGGCGACAGAGAGTGGATACTGGGAGACACATTTACTGCAGCCGACGTAATGCTCGGTTCCAGTACCGTGTTCATGCGAGCGTTCGACATGCTGCCGAAGTCGGACGCTCTGTCTGCATATGCGGACCGCTGCCTGGCGAGACCTGCTTACACCAAGGTCATGTCCATGCAGACTGGCTAAGGGCCCGTCTCGGTAGCCCTTTACCTTCATGGCTCGCTTCGCTGCGCTTTACTTCCGGTAAAGGGCTCCCCAGACGTGCCGTCAACCGGAGTGCCTTGACTTCAGCGTTGCAAGGACGTCGCGCCAGCTGGCATCACGTACGTGCAGGAGCACTAGAACGTGGAACACCAGGTCCGCGGCTTCATCGAGTAGCTCGTCGCGTTCACCATCTACGGATGCGAGCGCCAGTTCGACGGCTTCTTCGCCAACTTTCTGTGCCACGCGTTTCACTCCCATTGCGGCGAGGCTGGATGTGTAGCTTTCGGCTTGCGGGTTCGCGAGGCGATCCGTGATTGTCTGCTCGAGCGTGTCTAGAAAATTCTCTTTTGCCATTACTGAATCCTGATGTCGATACCGCGATCCTGCAGAAAGCGCTTGAGATCGCGTATGTCGATTTCGCCACTGTGAAAGACGCTGGCAGCCAGAGCGCCGTCGACGTGGGCGTCGTTAAATGTGTCTGCAAAGTGCTGCATCTCACCGGCACCACCTGATGCGATCAATGGCACCTTGCACTCGGCGCGCACCGTCCTGAGTTGGCCATTGTCATAGCCCTTGCGGACACCATCCTGGTTCATGCAATTGAGTACCACCTCGCCAATGCCGCGCTCCTGGCCTTCGCGTATCCAGTCGACGGTTGCGAGTTGCGCCGCAGTTGTCTTGTCCGGATCCCCCGTGTACTGGTAAACCGCATACTGGCCATTCGCTGCGCGGCTGTCGACGCCGAGCACGACGCACTGCGAGCCAAAGCGGCGAGCCAGTTCGTCAATCAGGTTCGGGTTTTCGAGCGCCGGGGAGTTGATGGATATCTTGTCAGCACCCTTGTTCAGCACCTGTTCGGCGTCGGCCACGCTGCGAATTCCACCCGCAACGCAGAACGGAATGTCGATAACTGCTGCCACCCGATCGACCCAGCCTCGGTCGACGGTGCGGCCATCGGGGCTCGCCGTGATGTCGTAGAACACAAGTTCGTCTGCGCCTTCCTCGCAATACCGGTGTGCAAGTTCAACGATGTCGCCGACGACGCGGTGATTACGGAACTGCACGCCTTTTACGACTACCCCGTCGCGCACGTCGAGACAGGGAATTATTCGCCTTGCAGGAATGTTCTCATCTCCATCGGGCTGATCTTGCCATCGAGCAGCGCGCGCCCGGTGATTGCTGCGGGAAGCCCGGATTCACGAAGTTTTTCGAGGTCCTCAATGTTCCGAACACCGCCGGAAGCCTGCAATTGCAACTCCGGAAAGCGATCGAGGATTTGCCGATAGAGCCCGACATTTGGTCCGGCCATGGCCCCGTCGCGGCTGACGTCGGTGCACAGGACGTGTTGCAGCCCCAGGCCTGAATAGTCTTCAATACATTCGAATACCGATGTCGTAGTCGATGTCGTCCAGCCGTGTGTCGTGACCAGCGGCATACCGGAATCGTCGATCTTGACGTCAAGCGCGAGCACGATGCGCTCACCACCGAATCTTACGAGCCAGGACTTCACGGCATCGGGTTCTGTAATCGCAAGACTGCCTATAACGCACCGCTCAATGCCTGCATCGAGCCAGGACGTCAAGGCATCGACATCACGAATGCCGCCGCCGAGTTGCACTGACATGCTCGTTTCCGCGGCGATGCGCGCCACGACTTCCCGGTTTACCTGCTTCCCGGAACGAGCCCCGTCGAGATCGACGATGTGCAGCTCAGCTGCGCAGAAATCAGCAAATGTCTGCGCCATGGCAACGGGATCGTCGCTGTATTCTGTTACTTGTTCGAAATCTCCCTGCAACAAGCGAACGCATTTTCCGCCTTGCACATCGATTGCCGGAATAACTTTCATGGCGACAGCCCGATGAAGTTGCGCAGCATTTGCGACCCCGCTGAAGACGATCGCTCCGGATGGAACTGAGCCGCGACAAAATTATCACGGCTGATCATTGCGCTGAACGGTTCGGCGTGCGATGCAGTCGCAAGCGTGAAATCCGAGACGGGCAGGGCATAGCTGTGCACGAAGTAAAAGTAGCTGCCATTGTCTATGGCATGCAGGACGGGATGCGGGCCTGCCTGCTCGACGGCACACCAGCCCATGTTGGGGACAGGGCACGATGTTGTGGCCGGCAGTTTGGCGGCAATCCCGGGAATGACTCCAAGGCACTCGACATCTTCCTCTTCCGATGCCTCGGCAAGCAACTGCATGCCCAGGCAGATTCCCAGGACGGGCTGCTCGAGGCCGCGAATGACATCGACAAGGTCAAGGTCGCGCAATCGGCTCATCGCGTCCCTGGCCGCACCGACGCCCGGCAGCAATACCCGTTCGGCGCTGCGGATCTGGTCCTGGTCAGTCGTCAAGCTGGGCGTGACCCCCAGGCGCTCGAAGGCATACAGGAGTGATGCAATGTTTGCGCCTCCGCTGTCGATAATGGCGACCGCGGGACCTGTCATGCGAGCGTGCCTTTTGTTGACGGCATGTCACTGCCGTCACGCCGGATCGCTTGCCTCAGCGAGCGGCCGAGCGCCTTGAAACACGCCTCGATCATGTGGTGGGTGTTTTCACCGTGTACTTCGAGATGGATTGCGGCGCCGAGGGAGTCGGCCAGCGTTCGAAAGAAATGTTCCACCATTTCTGTCGCCAGGTTGCCGACGGTTTCACGCGGGAATTCTGCAGCGAAGACAATCCGGCCGCGCCCAGACAGGTCAATGGAAGCACGGGCTTCGCTTTCATCCATTGGCACAACAAATCCGTATCGCCCAATACCAAGCTTGTTCCCCAGCGCCTTGCGTAACGCTTCACCAAGGCAGATGGCGGTGTCTTCGATGGTGTGATGATCGTCCACTTCAAGGTCGCCCTCACAGCGTAGCTCGAGACTGAAGCCCCCATGTTTGGCAACCTGTTCGAGCATGTGATCGTAAAAGCCGATGCCTGTGGCAATTGCGACAGGAGACTTCGTATCGAGATTGACGGCTGCGCTGATGGACGTCTCGTTCGTGTTTCGTTCGACATGTGCGGTGCGTTCGGAATTGCACAGCAGGTCGACGATGGCAGGCCAGGCCATGGCGCCTTCCGCACCATTGCCGAGTAGCAGGCCACGAACACCGATGCGGTCCGCGAGTTCGAGGTCCGTCGGCCGATCACCAATGACCGCCGACCGCTCGATATCGATATCGGTCTCGGCGAGATACCGTGTGAGCAGGCCGGTGCGCGGTTTGCGGCACTCACACTGATCTTCGGGCAGGTGCGGGCAGATAAAGATCTCGTCAAAACTCAGGCCCTGCGATGCAAACAGGGCCAGCACATGATCGTGACAGGCTTGAAATTGCTCTTCCGGAAACGAGTCGGTGCCCAACCCGTCCTGGTTGCTAACCATGATAAAGCGGTAGCCGTGGGCAGCGAGTTCGAGCAGCGCCGGAATGACGTTCTCTACGAGCCGCACTTTATCCAGTGCGTCGACCTGGAAGTCGCCGGGCTCTTCGATAAGCGTTCCGTCCCGATCCAGAAACAGCACTTTCTCAGGCATTCGCCGCCTCCATGCGCTGCAGCGAATCGAGCATGCGGTCGTTCTCTGCCGGCGAGCCGATCGTAATTCGTACGCAGTCAGCAAGAGGATCGCCGAAGTAGCGCAGTAACACCTTGTCGTCCTCGCTCTGGCGCATGAGTTCGCGAGCTCCGTCCACTTCAACGAGGATGAAATTCGCGGCGCTCGGCCACACCCGCCTTACGAATGAAAACTGCGCCAGGCGGTTCGAGACTCGTTCCCGCTCTGCGATTGTCTGGGCGATATGGCGGTCTGTTTCGTCGACGATTTGTTCACGCAAAGCATTCTCGACACACTCTATAACCGGTGTCGCCAGCGCGTAGGGCGCCTGCACCGCATCGAGCATGCGCACGACATCTGTCGATGCAATCACTGAGCCGCAGCGCGCACCGGCATAGGCGAGCGCTTTTGAGAGTGTGCGCAGAACGACAAGATTGTCGAATTCTTCGAGCAGGCTAACGGCGGAATCGGCACCTGCGAATTCGATGTATGCCTCATCGACGACGACTGCCGATTTGCCGGCACGGCTCTCGAGAATATTTCGCAGCACCGTCCCCGGCACTAATGTGCCTGTCGGGTTGTTAGGTGAACACAGGAACACAAGCTTGGTCGTATTGTCGCAAGCCTGAAGAATCCGCTCGGGCTCGACAGCGAAATCACTGTCCGGCGAGGTCTGCACCTCTCGCACCTCCGCGTCCTGCACAACGGCGTAATGCTCGTACATTGAAAAAGTCGGCGACGTCGTGACGAGGCTGTCGCGGCCCGCCTGGCAAAAAACACGAATCAGGAGATCAATTGCTTCGCTGGTACCGCGCGTCACCAGCAGCTGCTCGGGCGAGCAGCCATATCGGTTCGCGAGCAACGCGCCGAGGCCCGCAGGGCGAATCTCCGGGTAGCGGTTCAGGGGACGCCGGAAACTGTCGCCGCTGTTGCGCCACGATGCTTCGTTGGCATTGAGGCGAGTCGTGTCATCGACCTGCACTGCAGCCTTGTATGGCTCGAGTTCGCGAATTCCGTCACGGGCCAGGCGGGCGATGCTCACGATGATGCCTCCAGTCGTACCGTCACGGCCGCAGCATGCGCATCGAGTCCTTCGAGCCCGGCCAGCGTAACCACGGTATCGCTGAGGCCAAGCAGTCCGTCGCGGGTCAGTTCCTGCACGGTCATCGACCTCATGAACTGATCGACGCTGAGCCCGCTGTATGTCGCAGCATGGCCGTAGGTTGGCAGGACGTGGTTCGTGCCGCTGCAGTAATCTCCGACAGATTCGGGAGACCAGGCACCAACAAAAATCGACCCCGCATTGCGAATACTCGCCAGCATCTCCCGCGCATTAGCTATTTGCAGAATCAGGTGCTCGGGCGCATAGCGATTGCTGATTGCGATTGCCTTGCGGACAGTATCGACGACGATGATGGTCGAATTTTCGAGTGCGTTGCTCGCAATATCCGCGCGCGACAGCGCCGACAGTTGCGTAACAATCTCGGCCTGCACGGCGCTGGCCAGTCCCTCGCTGGTCGTGAGCAGCAGTACCTGCGAGTCGCGGCCGTGCTCGGCCTGTGACAACAGGTCCGACGCCACGAACCTCGCATTTGCGCTTTCGTCCGCTATGACCAGCACCTCCGACGGCCCGGCCGGCATATCGATGGCTGCACCGTCGGAATCCGCGCTTACCAGTGTCTTGGCGCTCGTCACCCAGGCGTTCCCCGGCCCGAAAATCTTGCGAACACGAGGCACAGTCCCGGTGCCGTATGCCATCGCGCCTATCGCCTGTGCACCGCCGATCTTGTAGACCTCGGAAATGTTGGCCAGTTTTGCGGCAACCAGCACGGCAGGGTCTGCGGTGCCATCGGGTCGCGGCGGGGTGCACAGAATCCTCAGCGGACAACCGGCTATGTCCGCCGGGACGGCAAGCATGATGGCGGCGGAAGGCAGTGGCGCCGAACCGGCAGGAACGTAAAGGCCAACCGCGTCGAGCGCGTGACTGATTCGCTCGCAGCGCACCCCCGGCTGCGTTTCCACAGCTATCGGGGTGGGGATTTGCTGCTCATGAAATCGTCGCACGTTTGCGATTGCCCGCTCGATTGCCTGTATCGACTTCGCATTCAGTTGCTCTGCAGCCGCGTCGAATTCATCGCTCGACACGCGAACTGATTCGAGGCGTGCTCCATCAAATTCCTCCGTCAATCGCAGCAGCGCCGCATCACCATCATTACGCACGGCCTTCAGAATCGACTTCACCTGGCCACGTATGCCGGCCTCATTGGCAAGGGCAGGGCGTCGTAACAGGGCATCCTGCTGCTTGTCATCGAGGTCGGCCCACTTGTTGATCGTGACCATCATGACTCAGGCCAGCATCTTCTCGACCGGAAGCACGAGAAGCGAACTCGCACCGGCCGCTTTGAGGTTCTCGAGCGTTTCCCAGAACACGTTTTCCCGGCAAACGGCATGCACGGCCACCTTGTCATCGGCCCCTTCGAGAGGCATCACTGTCGGTGCCTCGGAACCGGGTAACAAATCCCGTATCTGGGCCAGCGCAGCGCGCGGTGCATGCAGCATGATGTACTTGCTCTCGCGCACCTGCAGGACGCCGTCGAGACGCTGCAGCATGCGATCGACGAGCGCCTGCTTTTCCTCGCCAAGCTGTGCCTCGGTCTGGATGATGACCGCTTCGCTCTCGAGCAGCGTTTCGACCTCCACGAGTCCATTGGCGGCCAGCGTGCCCCCGGTGGAAACCAGGTCGCAGATGAATTCGGCTTTGCCGAGCTTCGGCGCGATTTCGACGGCCCCGGAGAAGTAAACGGGCTCCGCGTCAATGCCCCTCTCATCGAGAAACATTCTTAGGAGATTCACATAACTGGTTGCAATCCTTGAGTTATTCAAAGATTCAGCGCCATCGTACGTGGTGCCTTCCGGGGCCGCGAGCGCAAGTCTGCAGTGGCCGAAATCGAGCTCGAAAACCTGCTTGAATTGCGGCTTACCGCCATTGCCCAGTAGCCGTTGCCGGGTCTCCTCCACGACGTTCAGGCCCACGACTCCGAGATCGCAAACGTCTTCGCTTACCAGCCCCGGTATGTCGTCATCGCGCACCAGCAGCAGATCGATCGGCATGTTTTCGCCATACAGGATCAGCTGGTCCTTGCTTTGCGTCAGTTTGAGGCCGCAACGCTCGAGCAGGTCGATGGAGTGGTCGGTGAGGCGACCGGATTTTTGCACCGCAATCTTGATGCGCTGCTCACGGGAGTCCATGGAATTGTCCTTAGTGAGAGGTGGGAGCTTCGGCCTGTGCGGCCCTGTCTATGGCAACGCGGTAGCCACCGAAGCCGTCGGTCAGGAAGCGTGCAACCCGTCCGATCGTAGTGACGCTGACGCCGGTCAGGTCGTGGATCCTGCGGTAGGTGAGACCCTGTTCGAGTAATTCGACAACCTGCCAGCGATCGATCAGGGCCTGGAGCTCAGCGGGCGTGCAAAGATCCCGCAGGAAATTGCGGCACTCGGTCGTGGTCTCCAGGCTTACAAGGGCATTACACAACGCGTCCTCGGCCAGCCCCTGCTTGCGGCTGCTGTCATCTCGATTGGGCTTCATAGCGCATACCAACGTATTAATGTATTAGCACGCTATTACATTCATACAAAGATGGCAAGCATTTTCTTCGGGCTGCGCAGCCCTGAAACCCGCGACAGTATTGGTTTCCGCTGATACTAAAAATATGCGAAGCGCGTCTTGACCGCGCTCCGCGTTAGCCCATACACTGCACGGAACTCATCGAGACCGGCTGAGGGACAGGCCCGAAGACGCCGGGGCAACCAGCAGGATTAACCATCCTGAAAAGGTGCCAACTCCTACGGTGACGTGCATGACGCACCCACCGAAAGATGAGAGTCGTAGCAACACGAGGTTCGAACGAACCGGTGCAGGGCGCGATTCCCACCCTTACGGGCTCCGTAGGGTTCCGATGAGAGACGTAGATATTGGAACCAGGAGACCCGAAATGACATCCAATGCAAACACGGCAACACTTGCTGTCCGCGCCTCGATCGAGTCGGACACGCAACATGGCGCCGTTGTCCCACCACTGCACCTGTCCTCGAACTTCGCGTTCGCCGGGCTGGGTGAAAAGCGTCAGTACGACTACACGCGCTCGGGCAACCCGACACGCGATGCACTGGCTGATGCGCTCATGTCGCTGGAAGGCGGCGCGGGAGCCGTGGTGACGTCGTCGGGTATGGCAGCCCTGACACTGTTGTGCCAGTTGCTGGAGCCAGGCGATCTGCTGGTCGCACCGCATGACTGCTATGGCGGCACTTACCGCTTGTTCGAAAACCTGGCGGCCAAAGGGCATTTCGAAGTGGCCTTCGTCAACCAGACGCGTCCGGCGGAATTGCGCGCGGCGTGCGATCGCAAACCGAAGGTCATTCTGACTGAAACACCCTCGAATCCGTTACTGCGTGTTGTTGACATCACGGAAGTGTCGAAATACGCGCGCAACTGCGGTGCGTTACTCGCGGTGGACAACACGTTCCTGTCGCCGGCGCTGCAGCAGCCATTGGCGTTGGGTGCGGACCTCGTCATTCATTCGACGACCAAGTACCTTAATGGACACAGCGATGTGGTCGGCGGTGCGATTGTCGCTGCCACCGAGGATCTCGCGGAGACACTCACCTGGTGGGCAAACTGCCTTGGAATCACGGGTGCGCCGTTTGACAGCTACCTGACATTGCGCGGCGTGCGGACGCTGCACACGCGTATGCGTCAACACGAGGAAAGCGCCAACCTGCTGGCAAACATCCTCGACGAGCACCCGCTGGTCGAAAATGTGTACTACCCGGGATTGCGCTCGCACCCTGGCCATAACATTGCTGCACGACAGCAGCACGGCTTCGGCGGCATGATCAGTTTCGACATTCGCGGCGGCACAGCGGCAGTCAGGGCATTCGTCAACAGCCTGAGGTTCTTTTCGCTGGCCGAGTCGCTCGGCGGGGTTGAGAGCCTCGTATGCCATCCTGCGTCAATGACACATGCGCCTGTCAGCGCGGAGGCGCTGGCGGAGGCTGGTATTGGTCAGAACCTGGTACGCCTGTCGATCGGGCTCGAGAGCCCTGAAGATCTCGTGTCAGACGTACTGGAAGCCCTGGACACCGCCGCCAAGCCGGCGCCGGTTGCAGTCGCGGCGGGTTAACCCAGTTCGGCTACGATCCGGTCGGTCATCTCGTCGGTCGAGACAGGCGTGTCGCCTTCAGCCGCAATGTCGGCGGTCCTGGCGCCACCGGCAATCGCGGCTGTGATCGCCGCATCGACGGCATCTGCCTCGGTTTCAAGACCGAGGCTGTGCCGCAACAGCATCGCCACGCTGGCAATGGCGCCGCATGGGTTGGCGATTCCCATGCCCGCGATGTCGGGTGCCGAGCCATGAATCGGTTCGTAAAGGCCTCGCGTGGAGTCGCCAAGCGAGGCTGATGGCAGCATCCCCATCGATCCGGCCAGCATCGACGCTTCATCGGTCAGGATGTCACCAAACATGTTCTCGGTGACAATGACGTCGAAGTCCGCCGGGCGGCTCAGCAGATGCATGGCTGCCGCGTCGACCAGCAGCGTTTCGGTCTCGAGGTCGGGGAACTCGCGTTCCAGTGTTCGATCGGTCACGTCGCGCCACAATCGCGACGTTTCGAGGACGTTGGCCTTGTCGACCGAGCAGAGCTTTTTGCGACGCCTGGTGGCCAGATTGGCCGCGACACGGACGATGCGTTCGATCTCGTGAGTGTGATAGACGCAGAGGTCTGACGCGACCGTCTCATCGCGGGTTTTCTTGCCGAAATAAATGCCGCCGGTCAGTTCGCGCACAACGATCAGGTCAACGCCGCTCAGGTAGCTGCTCTTGAGTGGCGACGCATCGGCCAGTTCGTCCATGACCCTGACCGGTCGAAGATTGGCATACACGGCCAGCACGGAGCGCAGCTCGAGCAGGCCCTGCTCGGGCCGGACCATTGCGTGCGGGCTGGACCATTTGGGTCCGCCCACGGCGCCGAGAAACACGGCCGAGGCGTCCATGCAGCTTGCGACCGTATCGGCGGGCAAAGCATTCTGCGTCTTGTCGATAGCTGCGCCACCAATGAGCTTCACGTCAAAATCAAATTTGTGATCGTAAACCTCCGCAACTTTCTTCAAAGCGCGGTGCGCCGCGGCGGTGACCTCGGGGCCAATGCCGTCGCCGGGAAGTAAGGTAATCAGGGCGTCCAAGTTCTTTGCTCTTCAAATTCCTTGATGCGCTTTTCCTGCAGCTGCAGGAACCCAAGTTGATCGATGCCCTCGACAAGGCAGTAGCGCGCGAACGCATCGATCGGAAACTCGACCACATTACCGTCCGGCAGCGTGAGCGTCGACTGCGCCACGTCGATATCAAGTTCGATGCCCGGATTGGCGAGCAGGAAGTCGAGCGTTTCCTCGTTGACAATTATGGGCACAAGACCGTTCTTGAGAGAGTTGTTGCGAAAGATGTCCGCGATCTCGGTGCTGATAACGGCGCGTATACCGAAATCGAGCAGGGCCCATGGCGCATGCTCCCGCGATGAGCCGCAACCGAAGTTGTTACCCGCGACGAGGATTTCGCAACCCTGCGCCTCGGGCTGGTTGAGCACGAATTCGGGCCGCGGTTTGCCATTCCCGTCAAATCGCAGGTCGTGGAAAAGACTGGCGCCGAGCCCTTCGCGCGAAGTGGTGGTCAGGAAGCGAGCCGGGATGATCTGGTCCGTATCGATATCCCGTGTCGGAATGACGGCGGTGCGGGACCGGATGCGTGTCACTGCTGTCATGTTCACAAGTCCGCGAGGTAAGGGCGTGGGTCAGTGACCCGCCCGGTAATAGCCGATGCGGCAGCCGTCATCGGACTTGCGAGCACAGTTCTCGCGCCAATTCCCTGGCGACCCTCGAAATTGCGATTGCTCGTGCTGACGCTGAGCTGGCCTTCGCCGACCGTGTCGCCGTTCATGCCAAGGCACATCGAACAACCGGCTTCACGCCACTCGGCACCGGCTTCACTGAATATCCGGTCGAGGCCAATCTGTTCCGCCTCTGATTTGATCTGTTGCGAGCCCGGAACGACCAGCATGCGAACGCCATCGGCCACCTTGCGGCCCTTGATGATGCTCGCTGCCTGCTGCAGGTCGGACAGGCGCGAATTGGTGCAACTGCCTACGAATACGACGTCTACGGCTGTTTCGGTCAGTGGTTTGCCCGGGCTGACCTGCATGTAGTCAAGCGCCTTGCGAAAGCTCGGATCACTACCGGCATCCGGCACCGGCTCATTGACGCCAATGACCATGCCCGGATTCGTCCCAAAAGTGACCATCGGCCCGAGGTCGCTTGCCGACAGTCTGACCGTCCGGTCGAAAGCGGCGTCATCATCCGTCGCCAGTCCGCGCCAGCGCTCGACGGCCGCGTCCCAGTCCGCGCCTTGTGGCGCGCGGGGCCTGCCGCACAGATAATCGAACGTGGTGTCATCCGGTGCGATCATGCCGGCGCGAGCACCGCCCTCGATCGACATGTTGCAAACAGTCATACGCTGGTCCATGTCGAGTGCCTCGATAGCGGGTCCGCGGTACTCGAGAACGTGCCCTGTGCCGCCGTCGACGCCAATCTTGCCGATGATCGCGAGGATCAGGTCCTTGGCGCCGACGCCCGCGGCAAACGTGCCATCGACCTCGATCGCCATCGTTTTCGGTTTGCGTTGCAACAGGCACTGGGTCGCCAGTACATGGCCGACCTCGGTCGTGCCGATGCCGAAGGCGAGGGCGCCAAATGCGCCGTGGGTACTTGTGTGGCTGTCACCGCAGACGATGGTCTTGCCGGGCTGCGTAGCGCCGAGTTCGGGACCGATGACATGGACGATGCCGCGATGCGGGCTGTCGAAGCCATGCAACTCGATGCCGAAGTCTTCACAGTTTTGTTGCATCTGCCGCACCTGGCCGGCCGCACCTTCGCCGGCCACGAGCAGGTCCTTGAACGTCGACACCGGCGTTGTCGGCGTCGAGTGGTCCATCGTGGCCAGGGTCAGGTCGGTGCGCCGCACGGGCAAACCTTTTTCACGCAGCAGCGAAAACGCCTGCGGTGTCGTCACTTCGTGAATGAGATGAAGGTCTATATAGAGTACGGCTGGCGTATCCGCCGTTTCAGGCGCTACGATATGCTGCGACCATACCTTTTCGAACAGCGTGGATCCCATCAGATCGTTGCCCGCTCCATGCTGGCCGTGGAATCGATGTCGGGTTGGCCCAATTGCTGCCGCCGCAGGATGCGGTTGATGACCTCGAGGCAAGCGCGGCTGCCGGCTTCAACGATGTCGACACTCGTACCATTGCCGCGGTAACTGGCACCGTCATGCTCGACCGTAACCGTCACCTCACCCTGGGCGTCTTCGCCCATCGACGCGCTGTGCAATTCGAAATTCTTCAGGATCAGGGACACGCCGGTCACTTCCGCGAGGGCCATGAATGCCGCTGCGATGGGTCCGTCGCCATTCGCGGTCGCGGTCACTTCCTTGTTTTTCTCGTCGATCAGCACGACCGTTGCCGTTGCTGGCTGGTCGGTGCTGGTCTTTACGTCGAGCGATTTTAGCGACCAGGGGCCCACGGATGCGTTGTCGACGTTCATGATGATGGCTTCGATGTCGCCGTCATACACGTCTTTCTTCTTGTCAGCGAGCTTCTTGAAATCCTGGAAGGCGCGATTCGTCTCGAACTCGTCAAGATCAAAGCCGAGCTCGCGCACGCGGTCACGGAACGCGTGCCGGCCGCTGTGCTTGCCAAGGACGAGGTTCGACCTGGCGAGGCCCACGTCTTCCGGGCGCATTATTTCGTAGGTCGAGGCGTGCTGCAGCATGCCGTGCTGGTGAATGCCGGCTTCGTGCGCAAACGCGTTTTCGCCGACAATCGCCTTGTTGCGCGGCGGGTGCATGCCCGTGATGCTCGAGACCAGCCTCGACGTCGGGTAGAGACGTGTCGTATCGACCGCCGTCTCGAGACCGAAAAACTCGGAGCGGGTCCGCAACGCCATCACGACTTCCTCGAGGCTGCAGTTTCCGGCCCGTTCGCCGATGCCGTTGATCGTGCATTCGATCTGGCGCGCACCGGCGCGCACTGCCGCCAGGCTGTTTGCGACGGCCATGCCAAGATCGTTGTGGCAATGAACGCTCAGCGTGATCTCGTCGATGCGCTCTACATGCTCGCGCAGGTAACGAAACAGCTCGTCGAATTCGGCGGGTACCGTGTAGCCCACGGTATCCGGGATATTGACGGTCCCGGCGCCGGCCTCAATGGCGGCGCTGACAACCTCGGCGAGATAGCCCAGTTCAGTCCGCGAGGCGTCTTCGGGCGAAAACTCGACATCGTCGCAGAGTTCGCGCGCCATCGTGATCGCGCCGACCGCGCTCTTGATGATTTCTTCCTTGGCCATCTTGAGTTTGTGCTCACGATGGATCGCACTGGTCGCGACGAAGACATGGATGCGGTGCCGATCGGCGCCCTTGACTGCAGCGTGCACCTTTTCGATATCCGCCGGGTTGCAGCGTGCGAGCCCACAGATGACAGGGCCGAGGTTTTCATCGGCGATAGCTTTCACGGCGTCGAAGTCGCCGGGGGAGGCGGCCGGAAAACCGGCCTCGATAATGTCGACATTAAGCTCGGATAACGCCCTTGCGACACGAAGCTTTTCTCGCAGCGTCATGCTGCAGCCCGGGGCCTGCTCACCATCGCGCAGGGTCGTATCGAAGATGCGTATCTGCTTGTCCGACATTTCTATTCCTCCAGCCAGTCCATGCGGCCGCGCAACTCGGCGCCGACTTTCTCGATTGGGTGCTCCAGGTCTTCCTTCATCATGCGCTTGAATTCGGGCATGCCAGCCTCGTTCTCCGCAATCCAGTTGCGTGCAAACGTGCCGTCCTGGATCTCGGCAAGCACCTGTTTCATCGCCGCGCGCGAGCTGGCATCGACAACCCGGGGGCCACTGACCATGTCACCCCATGCCGCCGTGTCGCTGATAAACTTGTGCATCTTGGCGAGGCCGCCCTCATGCAGCAGGTCAACGATGAGCTTGAGTTCGTGCATGACTTCGTAATAGGCCACCTCGGGCTGGTATCCGGCCTCGACCAGGGTCTCGAAGCCGGCGACGATCAACTCGGTCGTGCCGCCGCAAAGCACCGCCTGCTCGCCGAACAGGTCCGTCTCGGTTTCCTCGGCGAAGGTCGTCTCAATGACGCCGGCCCGGGCGCCACCAATACCGGCAGAGTAGGCCAGGGCGATCTGCAATGCGTCACCGGTCGCGTCCTGGTTGACGGCCACGAGGCAGGGGACGCCATGGCCCTCTTCGTATTGCCTGCGGACGAGGCCCCCGGGGCCCTTCGGTGCAATCAGGGCTACATTGAGGTCGACACGCGGCTCGATCTGCTTGTAGTGAATCGCAAATCCGTGAGCGAACAACAGGGTCGCACCTTTGTCGATGTCGTCAATGACGCTTTCGTACAGGGCCTTCTGGACCATGTCCGGCGTCAGGAACATGACGATTGCCGCCCCTTTGACTGCGTCATTGGGCGCCTGCACGTTCAGACCGTCGGCCGAGGCCTTTTTCCAGCTGCCACCGTCCGGGCGCAGGCCGACAACAACGTCGAAGCCGCTGTCCTTGAGGTTCAGCGCGTGCGCGCGCCCCTGGCTGCCATAGCCCAGAACCGTGACCTGCTTGCCGCTGAGACAGGAAGTGTCGACGTCTGATTCCGAATACATCTGCATGGTGTTGTTTCCCCGGCGTTAAGCCATTCATGAAGATGCCGTTCAAACCAAACCCCCCAAGCCTGTCTGGATGCGGGGTCTGCGTTTACCTGAACCTGGTTATGCGCTACCCGACCTGTCTCCCGATAAGACGAAGTTCGAGCGAAAGAAGCAGGCCGGCGCTTGCGGCGCTGGAAACAGCTTGTAAACGCTTCAGATTCATAGCGGCGAATCATGTTGCAACGCCAGAGTGTTGTCAATACTCGAAAATTCAGTTACTTGTGTTACCAAATGAGATTTGGGAACGAGTCAACTTTCGGTCCGAAATCGTGTCAAAACTTATGTCGCTCATGGGCTGGCGATCTAGCAGGCATATGTTATTCTTGCGCACAGGTAGTCGGGGACCTGACGACATAAAAGGATAAATGGCGGGGAAGCCGAAGTTGCTGGACTTCGGGAAGCCTAATTAGAAGAGAGAGAACTTTTAGGTCCGAAAAAATTTCATCGCCGCGGCGAAGGTGGAGAGGGCCGTGCGCGCTTGCAGAATCACGATCAGTGTTTCTGCTTTTCAGTTTGTGCATGTATTCAACGGATACGTTGCATCCCTCTCCAGTGAAAATTTTTATAACAAAAGACCTTTTATAAGGAGCGTTCATGAAACGGTGCATAAGCAGCAGTCGGCGCGTAAGCCTTGCAGTCATTGCAACGGGGCTTATTGCGGCATCCGGCAGCGTTTTCGCCCAGACCGTCGACGACGTCTTACAGGCTGAAGATCGTCGGTTAAACCTGGCACAGCAATCGCAGGAACGAATCAACCAGATCGTTGAGGGAACTCGATCGCTGGAAGACCAGTACCGGGCAATAAACAAGGAGATCGACGGTCTCAAAGTGTACAACCGCCTGATGACGGCGCAGGTCGCCGGCCAGGAGGCTGTCCTCGAGGACATCTCACTGTCCATGGACCAAGTCGACGTTATCAACCGCCAGATCTTCCCCCTGATGGAACGCATGATTGACGGTCTCGACCAGTCGGTGAAGCTCGACCTGCCGTTCCTGATGGAGGAACGGACCGATCGTATCGAAAGCCTGCGCGAGATCATGGAGCGCTCCGATGTCAGCGTCGCGGAGAAATTTCGCAAGGTGATGGAGGCGTACCAGATCGAGAATGAGTACGGCACATCGTCGGAGACCTACACGCAGTCACTGTCGCTCGATGGTGAGAACCGCGTCTATAACATCCTGCGTATAGGCCGCGTCGGTCTGTATTTCCAGTCGGACGACGCATCTATTTCCGGACGTTGGGATCACGCAAACCGCACCTGGGTTCGCGACGACTCTGCACGCAGCGATATCCGCAAGGGCATTCGCATTGCGCGCCAGCAAATTGCACCGGAACTCATCGTGATCCCCATCTCAGCACCGGAGGGCAGCTAAATGAAACGTTTAACTATCATTATTGCCGCCGGGCTGCTTAGCCTCGGGGCCGGCACATCCTACGCCCAGAGCGCCGATGCCGATGCTGCAAGTATGGGCGAGCTGCTGGATCTGATTCGCCAGGGTCAGGCACGTGACTCCCAGGAAGCGCGTCAGCGTGAAGCCGAGTTCAATCAGCAACGCAATCAACAGCAGAACCTGTTGAATCGGGCACGCGCTGAACGTACGCGCCAGGAAAACGAGAGCGCGCGCCTCGAGAACCAGTTCGAGGTCAACCAGAATCGCATCATCGATGCGCGTCAGCAGCTTGACGAGCGCCTTGGCGCCCTGAAAGAGCTGTTCGGCGTTCTGCAGACCGTTTCGGGTGATACCCAGGGCCGCTTTGCAGCCTCACTGACAAACCTGCAGTACCCGGATCGCGGTCAGTTCCTCACCCAGCTGGGCAGCAAGATGGCCAGCGCAACCGAACTGGCACAGATCGAGGATATCGAGCAGTTGTGGTTCCTTCTGCAACAGGAAATTGCCGAGACCGGCAAGGTCGTGCGCTTCAATCATGAAATCAATTCCGGTGGCGAAATCATCGATGCCGAAATCGTTCGTGTGGGCGCCTTCAACCTCGTGTTTGAGAACGGCTACCTCGAGTACAAGGACGACGGCTCAGTCGTGGAATTGCCACGCCAGCCGGAAGGTCGTTTCCTGAGTTCCGCGATCGATATGTTCGAGGCGGAGCCGGGCGAGGTCGTCAACTTCGGTCTCGACGGTACACGTGGTGGCATCCTTGCGTTGCTCGTTGATACGCCAACGCTCGGCGAGAAAGTCGACCAGGGTGGTATCGTCGGCTACTCGATCATCGCGCTTGGCGTCATCGGCCTGTTGATCGCGATCTGGCGCTGGTTGAGCCTCTCCGCTGCCAGTCGCAAGGTCAGCGCGCAGCTCAAGTCTGATACGGCCAGCACCGACAACCCGCTCGGACGCGTACTGGCGGCTTACGACAGTAACCGTAATGCCGACACCGAAACGATCGAACTTAAGCTCTCGGAAGCCGGCCTCAAGGAGATGCCCAGCCTGACCAAGGGCCTGTTGTTCATCAAGGTCATCTCGGTCGTGGCACCGCTCATGGGTCTGCTCGGTACGGTTACGGGCATGATCAAGACCTTCCAGGTCATCACGCTTTACGGCGCAGGCGATCCGAAGATGATGGCAGGTGGTATCTCCCAGGCACTGGTAACGACGGTTCTCGGACTTGTCGTCGCTATCCCGATGGTACTGCTGCACACGATTGTCAGTGGCCAGAGCCGCAAGGTCATCAATGTCATCCAGTCTCAGAGTGCAGGCATTATTGCCCAGCATTCCGAGCGTTCTGCCTGAGTGGCGTAAGGAGACGCCATGCTTTGGCTGAATGACGCTTTCGAGGCCATCCGGGACTTCATGGTCCTGGGTGGCCCGGTCCTGCGGCTGATAGCGATTACGATCTTCCTGATGTGGGTACTCATCGTCGAACGCATCATGTTCTTCCGCACCGGAATGAAGGTGATGGCGACAGATATCCGTGACCAATGGGAATCCAGGACCGAAAGGCGGTCCTGGAACGCCGAACAGATTCGCGAACTGATGATTTCGCGCTTCTCCGAGGCGGCCAACAAGTCCATCTCGATGATCAAGACGCTTGTCGCGCTGTGTCCATTGTTCGGGTTGCTCGGCACGGTAACCGGCATGATCAAGGTGTTCGAGGTCATGGCTGTATCCGGGTCCGGCAAAGTCCGCGCAATGGCTGCAGGCGTATCGCAGGCAACGGTACCGTCAATGGCGGGAATGGTGGGGGCACTTTCCGGAGTGCTTCTGGTCACTATACTTAGCCGCCGTGCGGCGCATGAAGTGCAGTTCCTCGAGGACTCACTGACTATGGATCACTGAGGTAAGTCATGCGAGACCATCATTTACTAGAGGTTGCCGAAGAGGAAGAAAATGAGATCAACCTGACGCCGATGCTCGACGTCGTGTTCATCATGCTCATCTTCTTTATCGTTACTGCTTCCTTCATCAAGGAAGCCGGCCTGGACGTAAACCGTCCGGACGCCCCGGTAACGGAAACCAAACCCGAGGATGCCAACATCCTTGTTGCGATCGACCAGAACAACGATATCTGGATCGATCGGCGTCTGATTGATCCACGCGCAGTCCGCGCCAACATCGAGAGGCTGCATGCGGAGAATCCGAAAGGATCTGTTGTCATTCAGCCTCACAAGCGGTCGAGCAACAAGATGCTGGTAACGGTTATGGACGCCTCGCGCCAGGCGGGTGTGTACAGCATTTCGCTGGCTGACAGCCAGGAATGAGGAACTGATCCATGCGAAGAAAACGCACCCTGATCGCTGAAGAAGAAGAAAATGAAATCAACCTGACGCCGATGCTCGACGTCGTGTTCATCATGCTCATCTTCTTCATCGTGACCGCCTCCTTCATCAAGGAGGCAGGCATCCAGGTCGAACGTCCTGACGCACCGACAGCGGATCGGCAGGAAGATGCCGCTATCCTGATTGCCATCAGCCCGAACGACGAGATCTGGATAGACCGGAAGGAAACCGACCCTCGCGCCCTGCGTGGCGTTATAGAACGCCTTCACCAGGAAAACCCGAAAGGCTCCATCGTGATCCAGGCCGACGAAGAATCGACCAACGAGATGCTCGTGCTCGTGATGGAGGCCGCAAAACAGGTGGGAGTTGCCAACGTCGCTATCGCTACCGATAGAGATTAGTTGAGGAGAACTGAATCATGATAGGCCGTTACGCATTTGCCGTTGTAATCGGAACCGTCGTTACGCTGAGCCTGCTGTTCGTCATGCACCTGCTGATTGCATCGGGTAAAGCGGCACTGACAAAGCCCAGAGACAGGGCAAACCTGGAGTTTGTGCGGGTCAGGCGCAACGAGTCCCTGAACGTCGAGGATTTTACGCCCGAGAAGCCGCCAAAGCCGCCTGAGACGCCACCTGAGACGCCGCCGCAAGAGATGGACAACATTGACCCGAACGCTCCTGCGATCAATGTAGCGCCGCCTACTGTGACGGCTAATACGGACATCGGTGGCCCCGGTGGTATGAATATCGCTGAAGGCGACTACCTGCCCATCGTGCGTGTGGCCCCGGTGTATCCGGCGCGTGCATTGTCCCGTGGCCTCGAGGGTTACGTCGACATGGAATTCACGGTGACCACGACCGGCACGGTAAAGGACCCGGTCGTGCTGTTTTCGACCAGTAGTCTTTTTGAACGCGCGGCGACACGGGCAGTCCTGAAATTCAAGTACAAACCGCGCGTGCAGGATGGTATTCCGGTCGAAGTGCCGGGCGTCAAGACCCGAATTACGTTCCAGATCGAAGATTAACTTCCCTGGCGGGATCTGAAGATCTAAGAGGAAAGTCCCCTGATGAACATCATTAGCCGAAAGACCAAAGCAATCTGTCTGACTTTGATGTGCAGTCTCCTGGTTGCGCTGCCTGCGGCCGCACAGGACGATGAAGATGCGGCTGAGCGCCAGTCCCGCAGCCAGAAGACGAAGCAGGCGCAGGCCGTCAGCAAGGATGTCTATGACCGAATTCAGAAGGCACAGGAGCTTGTCGACGCGAAGGACTATTCCGGCGCGCTGCGGCTTCTTAACTCGCTGTATAACCCGGACAAGCTGACCGAGTACGAGCAATCCAACGTCCTTAATTACATTGGCTTCGTCTACTACAACATGGACGATGTTAATGGTGCCATTCGCACGTACGAGAAGATGCTCGCCATCCCGAGCCTCGAGGAAACGCTGCGCAAACAGACGACCTACACGATGGCGCAGCTGTACACGATGCAGGAGCAGTACAATAAAGCCCTGTCGACCCTCGACAAGTGGTTCCAGCTCGAAACAAACCCTGCACCGGAGCCGTTCATCCTGAAAGCGCAGAACCTGTACCAGGTGGAGCGCCACGCCGAAATGATCGAGCCGATCGAGACGGCAATGCGCATCGCCAGGGAGCGTGACAAGGAAGTCAAGGAAGACTGGTACAACCTGCTCAACTTCGCCTATTTCCGGCAGGAAAACTACCGCATGGTTCGCGACATCCAGAAGATCATGCTCGTGAACTGGCCGAAGAAACGCTACTGGTTCTCACTGGCTGGCGCCTACACGGAGCTCGGTGAGGACGAGAACCTGATCAATGCCTACGCGGCAGCGTTCGACCAGGGCATGCTGGAGAAAGAGAGCGAACTCGTAACGATGGCGCAGCTGTTCATGCAGCGTGAAGTGCCTTACAAAGCAGGCCAGCTCCTCGAGAAGGAAATGGCTGCGGGTCGCATCTCCAAGAATGCCAAGCACTATCGCCTGCTGTCGCAGGCCTGGCAGCTCTCAATGGAGGACCAGAAGGCGATTCCGGCGCTGACCGAAGCGGCGCGCCTCAGCAACGACGGCGAGCTCGACGTGCGGCTGGCCAATGCGCTCCTGAATACTGGCAAGTACAGCGAGTGCGTGGAAGCAGTCGAGGACGGTATTCGCAAGGGCGGGCTGAAGAGCCCGGATAACGCGCAAATCTCGCTCGGCATGTGCCTTTACAATCTCCGCAGGTACAACAATGCCATCTCGGCGTTCCAGCGGGCTGCGAAGACTCCGCGCTCACGCAAGGTCGCCAACCAGTGGATCAACGTGATTCGTGCCGAGATCGAGCGTAACGAGCAAATTCGCCTGGCCGAGGAAGCGGCGCGCAAGAAGCGCGCTGAAATTGATGCGCGCCGTGAGAAGGCAGGCCGCGCCTGATATCCGTTCTGACTATTGCAGAGTTACAAGGGGCGTTGACGGGAAACTGTCAACGCCCCTAAAATTTCGCGCCTTCAACACGTAACGATACGAGCAACAATGCCCAAAATAATTTATATAACGCCCGATGGCACCAGACACGAAGTGGAAGTCGAAAACGGCTACTCGGTAATGGAAGGTGCGATCAACAATGACATTGAAGGAATTGTGGCCGAGTGCGGCGGAGCCTGCGCCTGCGCCACCTGCCACAGCTATGTGGACGAGGCGTGGCTGGACAAGATCCCGCCGATGGACGACATGGAAGACAGCATGCTGGACGCGGCATACGAGCGTAAAGACAATAGCCGTCTCACGTGCCAGATCGAGGTCAACGACGATCTCGACGGCCTGATCATTCACGTTGCAGACAACGAATACTGACTCTCTTGTGGGGTAGACATCATGACGATTAAAGCTGGCGACAAAATGCCCGAAGGTTCTTTCGGGATCATGACCTCTGAAGGACCAGGCGCGATTTCAACGGATGAGTTGTTCTCGGGGAAGAAGGTCGTGCTGATTTCGGTACCAGGCGCGTTTACGCCGACCTGCTCGATGAAACACCTGCCTGGCTTTGTTGAACAGGCCGAAGCATTGAAAGCCGAGGGCGTCGACACGATCGCCTGCACGGCTGTCAACGACGTATTCGTCATGGACGCCTGGGGTAAAGATCGCGGCGTCGGCGACAGCGTGCTGATGCTGGCCGACGGTAACGGCGATTACGTCAAGGCGCTCGGTCTCGAAATGGACGGCACTGGCTTTGGCATGGGTATGCGCGGGCAGCGCTTCGCTATCGTTGTCGACGATGGCGTAGCAACCCACGTGGCCGTGGAGGCGCCTGGCCAATTCGAAGTCTCGAAGGTCGAAGCAATCCTGCAGGCTGTTTAGCCTAACGCCTCGGTCAATTCGGGCACGATCGTGAACAGGTCGCCTACGATTCCAATGTCGGCGACCTCGAAGATCGGTGCCTCCTCGTCCTTGTTGATCGCGACGATCGTGCCGGCATCCTTGATGCCAGTCAGGTGCTGGATCGCGCCTGAGATTCCGATAGCGAAGTACAGTTCCGGAGCGATGATCTTGCCGGTTTGGCCGACTTGCAGATCGTTCTGTACGTAACCTGCATCCACCGCGGCTCGCGTGGCGCCAACGCCGGCGCCAAGTTTGTCCGCGAGGCTGTAGATCAGGTCGAAATTCTCGGCGCTGCCGAGCGCACGACCGCCTGATACAACCGTAGCTGCAGTTTGCAGGTCCGGTCGATCGGACGAAGCGGCCTGTGTGCTGACGTAGCGTGTGTGTGCGGGCAGTTCAGCCGCGACGTCGAGGCTCTCGACCGGGGCCGAATTGCCACCGGCGACAGCTTTGTAGGACGCTATACGGACCGTAGCCACAACAACGGCATCCGCCGGCGTCTCCAGCGAGACGATCACATTGCCCGCATAGATTGGCCGTTCAAACGAATGCGGACCGGACACGCTCATAATGTCGCTGACCTGGTTGACGCCCAGCAGGGCCGCCACGCGTGGCATGAGATCCCGGCCAAACGTGGTCGAGGGTCCGAATACGTGCGTGTACCCATCAGCTGCAGAAACAATTTGCGGCGCAAACGTGGCAGCCAGTGAGTGCTCGTTTTCCGCTTTCTCAATCGTGCAGACGCGATTGACGCCGGACAGCTGAGCTGCCTCTCCCGCGGGGCCTGCCACACTTGCGCCAAGGACGAGCACATCGATTTCTGCCCCGTCTATCTCTGCCGCGCAGGCGATGGTTTTGGCGGTGCTCGGGTTGAGCGCCTGTCCGTCGTGTTCAGCAATTACGAGAATCTTCGCCATTACACCAACCCCTTGTCTTTGAGTGCGGCAACGAGACCCGCAACATCGTCAACCATGATGCCTTTCTGCCGCTCGGCGGGCGGCGCATACGTTGTATGGGTGATTCGCGGTGCGGCCTCGACTTCCAGATCGTCCAGCGCGATTTCGTCGAGCGGTTTCTTTTTTGCCTTCATGATGTCCGGCAATTTCACGTAGCGCGGCTCATTGAGCCTCAGGTCCACGGTAATAACGGCCGGCAGATCCACGTCGATCGTTTCCATACCGACGTCGACCTCCCGAGTCACCGACGCTTTGTCGCCTTCGATCTCGACCCCGGAGGCGAAAGTTGCCTGCGGCCTGTCCCAAAGCGCAGCAAGCATGGGGCCGGTTTGCGAGTTGTCGTCATCGATTGCCTGCCTGCCGACGATGACGAGCCCTGGCTCTTCCTTGTTGATGATCTGCAACAAGGCACGCGCGCAGGTCAGGGAATCCGGGGCGCTGTCGGTTGATACGAGGATGGCGCGATCCGCTCCCATCGCAAGACCGGTGCGCAGTTGCTGCTGCGACTCCGAGGAGCCAATCGATACGACTATGACCTCGTTTGCGCCACCAGCTTCCTTGATGCGCAGCGCTTCTTCGAGCGCGATCTCGTCAAACGGGTTAATACTCATCTTGACGCCATCGGTTTCGACACCGCTGCCGTCGCTTTTCACGCGCACTCGCACGTTGTAGTCAACGACCCTTTTCAGGCCGACCAAGATCTTTTCCACGAGCAGATCTCCCGGTGAAGAAGAAGAAATTCAGGCAGACACCGTCTGCAGGCGGTATTGTCTCTAAGGCCCTCAGCGTGTACAAGGCCGGATGCGCGTAATGACTCCGGGATTACCGTGATTGACAACAGTCCACTGATTAGTTGCGAGACGCTGCAAAGCATCAAAGACAGCAGCAACGTGCGTGTCGTCGATTGCCGTTTCAGCCTCGATGATCCCGAGGCGGGACGGTCACAATACCTCGATGGGCACCTTCCGAACGCGGTATTCGCGGATCTTGACAAAGACCTGTCGGCGCCCGTGACGGCGCAGAGTGGCCGTCACCCATTGCCGGAGCCGGACGAATTTGCGCACACGCTTGGACGCATGGGAATTGGCAATGACACGCATGTCGTCGTCTACGACCAGGCCAACGGCGCGCTCGCCGCTCGCTTGTGGTGGTTATTGCGTTGGGTCGGGCATAGCAATGCCTCGTTGCTTGATGGCGGCATCTCGAGGTGGCAGGCGCTGGGTTTGCCAGTGGAGCAGGGCAGGCATGAAGTCGCTGCGGCTTCGTTTGCGGCCCGCCCGAATGAAGAGCTGGTATTGCGGACCGAGGCGATATTGGCCGCGCAACCGGATGCCGGGGCGCTACGACTCGTCGATGTGCGGGAATCTCAGCGCTTCAGTGGCGAGTTCGAACCCATAGATCCGGTCGCAGGGCATATTCCGGGCGCCGTCAATCTTCCGTTCGCAGACTGTGGCCGCGAGGACGGCTCGTGGAAAGACGCAGACGAGCTCCTCGCGTTGCTGCAGGATACGCTTGCAGGCGCCACAGACGAGCCGTGGAGCGTCATGTGCGGCTCTGGAGTCACTGCCTGCCACCTGGTGGTCTCGGCCCTGCTTGCGGGGGTCAGGGAGCCGCGTGTCTACGTCGGCTCATGGAGCGAGTGGATTCGGGACCCGCATCGTCCTGTCGGCAGGACGGGCACCGCAGGGCCGTAATTGCCGCGAAAACACGCGGAAGCCGCGTGAACTTAATCCATATTCGAGCGGTCTCAGTAAATAGAGGTGTGCCCGTTAAGAGTGGGTTTGGCGTACGGAGAAGGCGAGGGAAGTGTCTTTAAAAAGGCAAAGGAAGTGTCCTTAAAATCACTTATTTATCAATTAGTAATAATCGGTTTATCAAGTAACTTGGTAGCTTGTGCCTCCTCCGGGGACCAGTATGAAAGCGCCGGCGACCCGGTCGATCACAGGGGGCGAGATTGCATCTGGCAATCGTCTATCCGAGACTATCAAGTCCTGGACGACAAGAACCTGCTCGTGTCGGCCGGTGGCAAGCGCAGATATCACGTCGAATTGACGCGCCGCGCGTACGGGCTCAGGAGCAACTGGAAGATAGGGTTCAGGTCACCAACCGGCCAGCTATGTTCTGGATCCGGCAAGGTGATAGTAGAAGATGGCTTCGACCGCCTCGAATCGATCCAAATTTCTTCGATCAGGCTGGTCAATCCGGATGAAATCGACGATTTGCTGATCCGGTTTGGCAAGAAAGTCCCGGAAGAACAAGAAGCCCCGGCGAAAAAGGAAATCAAAGGCGCCGAGGTAGAAGAGCTGGACTGAATCGTAGACCGGTTCCCGGAAAGACGATTCGGTCACGCAATCCGCAATCTCCGTGCGGACCCGCCCGGCCAACCGCAAGGTTGGCCGGGTTTTATATTGCCTTTATGATTCGCGCATGAGCGCAGGCATCCCGACGAGTGCGACACTGCACGACGTCAAATACGAAATCCGCGGCCAACTCGCAAACCACGCTATGGAGCTGGAGCGTCGCGGCTATGAGGTCATCTCACTGAACATCGGCAATCCGGGGCTGTTCGGCTTCAGGACCCCTGAGACAATGCGTCTCGCGATGATTGAAAACCTGTCGCAGGCAGAACCGTACTGCCATCAGAAGGGTATCTTTCCAGCGCGCGAGGCAGTTGTCATGCAGCAACAGGAGCGTGGCATTCATGGCGTCAGCGCGGAAGAGGTCTTCATTGGTAACGGTGTCAGCGAGTTGATCGACCTGTCGTTGAGGGCGCTGCTCAACACGGGTGACGAAGTGTTGGTGCCGAGCCCGGATTACCCACTATGGAGTGCTGCGGTATCGCTGAATGGCGGCGTGCCTCGTTACTATGACTGCACTCCCGAAAACAGCTTTCGACCCGATCTCGAACAGGTTGAAAGCCTGGTCACGAAGAACACGCGCGCGATTGTTGTCATCAATCCGAATAACCCGAGTGGGGCGGTTTACAGCCGTGAGACGTTAGAAGCGCTCGCTGCTATCGCCGAGCGCAATGACCTGGTGTTGCTGTCTGACGAGATCTACGACCAGATGGTGTATGACGATGCCGAGTTCGTGCCGATGGCGACACTCGTAAGCAATGCCGTATGCCTGACGTTTTCGGGTCTTTCCAAGGTGTATCGGGCTTGCGGCTATCGGGTGGGCTGGTGCGTCTTCAGCGGCGACCTCGATGCTGCAGCGGAGTATGTGCACGGCATGGAATTGCTCGCCGCATTGCGTCTGTGCGCGAATGTGCCGGGCCAGTGGGCGGTGCAGACTGCTCTTGGCGGATTCCAGAGTATTCGCGAACTCGTGCAGCCGGGCGGACGTCTGTATCAGCAGCGTGAGGTCATCATTGAACGGGTTGCAGCCAGCAAGCACCTGAGCCTGCAGGACCCGATGGGTGCCATGTATGCATTTGTCAGGCTGGGTGAACGATTTGCGGGCAGGCTCGATGATCGTGCGTTCGCACAGGAACTGCTTGAAGAAAAGCACGTCCTCGTTGCACCGGGCAGCAGTTTCAACACGCCATACACCGATCATTTCCGCATCACGACACTGCCGGATATCGACACGCTGCATATCGTATTCGACAGAATTGAAGCGCTCCTGGACCAGCATGCCTGAGTCATGTACGACTGGCTGAACGGGGCGCTGCAGGACTCGTCCCGGGTCGTCACCGCCAATCGGCGGTTGTCCCGGGTTCTGGGCGATGAATTTGCCCGCAAGCAAATAGATGCCGGCCATAAAGCATGGCGCACACCGGGCATCGTGTCCTGGCAGGACTGGCTTTTGCAGCTGCTGGCCGGTGCCGAATTATCCCGACCGCTCCCTACGCGCCTGAACAGTCACCAGAGCCGGGTCCTCTGGGAACGTTGCCTGCGGCGACAAATTGCGAATCCGCTTCTGAATATCGCCGCGCTGGTCAGGCAGTCGCGCGAGGCCTGGGGCAGGCTGCACGACTATAACGTGCCGCTGAAAGAGGTTGGTGCGGCGGCGCAGGGGCGCGATCAGCGAATCTTCGCCGCGGCGGCATTCGAGTATGCGGCCATGCTCGAGCGGGAGGGGTGGATCGACGAGGCGCAACTCACGTCATTTGTCACCGCTCTCGTTCGGGAGCGGCAGTCTGCGCCTGAAGCTTCGCTCACCCTCGCTGGTTTTGACCGCATCACTCCGGCAGCGGCCGATCTGCTCGATGCGGTGCGCGGGGCGGGCTCCGACCTGAACGTCTTGCAGCCGCGCTTGCCAGGACAACGGGGAACAGTTGCTGCGTATGAAAACTCCGATGCCGAGCTGCGCGCGGCCGGCGCGTGGGCGCGCGATGAGTTGCTTGCGAACCCGGGCCAGGTCGTGGCGGTGGTTGCTACCCAGCTGGAGAGGGACGCAGATCGCTCGGTGCGCCTGTTGCGTGAAGGCTTCGTGCCGGGGTGGCAGGCGAGTGGCGACGGTCGCGAGGCCGTGGTCAATGTGTCCTATGGCAAGCGGTTGAACACCTACCCCGTGATCGCGGTTGCATTTCACCTGTTGCGTTGGCTGCACGAGGATATCGGTTCGCATGAACTCAGCTTGCTGCTGCGCAGCACGTCCGTCGGAGACGGCGGGTTGGGAGGGCGCAGCCGGCTGGATATTGAGCTGCGCCGGCTGCCGGTCATGTCCTGGTCCCCGGAACGGTACCTGCGTACCTTCAAACGATCAGAACCTGAAGCGACGACTGCAGACTGGCACGAGCGCGTCAGGTTGATATCGGTTCTTCGCGAGTCGCTCCCGGCCAGCCAGTCGCCGTCGCAATGGGCATTGCAGATAGATGACAGCCTGGGCCAACTGAACTGGCCGGGGACTGCTGCACTCGACAGCATCGAGTTTCAACTGGTGAACCGGTGGCGAGAGCTTCTCAATGATCTCGCCAGGCTCGAACTGGTTGTGCCGACGATGTCGCTGCAGGAGGCATTGTCGAGGTTGCAGACACTTGCTGCCGAAACGGTATTCCAGCCGGAATCGGAAGGCGCCGCCATACAGCTTCTGGGGCCTCTCGAGGCCGCCGGGATGGAGTTCGACCAACTCCGCATCTGCGGGCTGAGCGCGGCAAACTGGCCCCCGGCGGGGCGGCCGTCGCCACTTTTGTCCCGCCAGTTGCAGCGCGATTACGCAATGCCGGATGCCGAACCCGGAGACACACTGGCATACGCACAACGGGTGCTGATGCGGCTCGCCGGCAGCACGGATCGCCTGACATGTAGTTATCCGATGACTGACGGCGACGCCGAACAAAGTCCCGCCGGACTGCTCAGCGCGATCGCTGATGTTGCATACGACAGTCAACCCGATCCGGGATGGTACGCCAGGCACCTGGTTGATTGCGTGAGATCGGACCTGATAGCCGATGATCCCGTGCCGCCGGTAACACTGGAGGAGACGGTTACGGGTGGCGCCGCGACGCTGCAGCGGCAATTGACCGAGCCTTTCTCGGCATTTGCGTATGGGCGGCTCGGGATTCGACCGATCCTGGCGTTCATGGATGGCCTCCCGGCGAACATCCGTGGCAGCCTGATTCACGATGCGCTGCATCAGCTGTACCGGGAGCTGCCATCTCGCAAAGACATTGCCTCGTGGACGGGCGCCGACCTCGACCAAAGGATACCGGGTGCGACGGCGAATGCGTTCTCGAGACTTGAAAGCCGTGTCGACGATACGTTGAGGTCGTTGCTGCAACTCGAGAAGCGCCGCGTCAACGAGTTGTTACGCCAGGTCGTGGAGCTCGACGTGCAGCGGAATGAGTTCGAGATCGTCGATCTCGAGGCCTCGCTGGAACTTGTTATCGAGCAATTGCGGCTCAGCTTGCGAATTGATCGCATCGACAAGCTGGACAGTGACGAACTCGTCATCCTTGACTACAAGACCGGCCAGCGGCGGCAGTTCGTCAATGCGTCCATGGAGCCGGACGACCTGCAGCTTGTCGTATACGCGTGCGCATTAGCGGCGCCGGTTGCCGGTCTCGGATTCGTCAATGTCGACAGCCGCCATGTCGATCTCAGCGCTGCAGGCACGGAGTTCACGCCCGACTTCGACTGGGACGGAGCGTTGGCCGACTGGCGCCAGGCAGTTATCGCTGCCGCGCACGAATTGCAGCAAGGCGACGTGCGCCTGAACGGTGCGTTACCCGTAAAATCGAGCCGCACGTTTGGCCTGCTAAGCCGCATCCGGGAGTTGCTGCATGACTCTTGATACACAGTACCTCGTCGCTGATGAGGCGGCGCGCGATGCGGCACTGGACATCGACCGTTCCTTCATCGTGCAGGCACCGGCCGGTTCGGGTAAGACGGAACTCCTGATCCAGCGTTATTTGCGACTGCTTTCCGTTGTCGCGGAACCCGAAGAAATCCTGGCGATCACATTCACGCGCAAAGCGGCGGCAGAAATGCAGGTACGAGTACTGCGAGCGCTCGGAGCGGCCGCGAACGGCGAAAAACCGCGGGCACCGCATGAAAAAGTTACGGCCGATGCCGCCTGTGCCGCCTTGCGACAGGACGAGGCGCAAGGCTGGGATCTGCTGCAGAATCCGAAGCGTATGCGCATCCAGACGCTCGATTCGCTCAATGCTTCAATCGCCCGAGCTCAGCCGCTGACAGTAACCGGGGGCGCCGCTGAGACTGCCATTGTTTCGGATGCGCAGATGCGTGCGCTGTATCGTGAAGCCGCGGCACTGACACTCGACCAACTGGGAGAGACCGGTGAATTGCGTGATGCGACTGAAGAGGTCCTCGTTCACGTCGATACTAACGCCGGTCTTTACATCGCCTATCTCGCGCGTATGCTCGCAACGCGTGATCAGTGGCTGCCGTTTGTGGGGAGCGGTTTGCTGGTTGCGCAGGAGGCTGCAGAGCTGCGGGAACAATTCGAATTGGGCCTCGTGCAAACGGTTACCGCGCATCTTGCGGTTCTCGTCGAGCAATTATCCACCATCGATTGCGATGAGTTGATTGCCCTCGCTGGCTATGCCGCGAACAACCTTGGAACCGACAATCCGATTGCACAGCTCGCAGACCTGGATGGGCTACCGGGCACAGAGGCCGAGTCGCATGCGACGTGGGGTGCCATTGCGGAGTTTTTACTGACTCAGCAAGGGACTTTCCGCAAGAGCGTCAACAAGAACCAGGGTTTTCCGCCAGGCGACAACGGTGAGAAAACGCGCTTCGGCGAACTCCTGGATTCGTTTCGCGAGGATGAGTCTCTCGCGGAACTGCTGCACGGCATTCGTGCCTTGCCACCGATGAGCTATACCGAGGAACAGTGGCGCGTGCTGCTCGCGTTGTTTCGGTTATTGCCGCTCGCGGCGACCGAACTCAAGCGCCTGTTCGCCGAACGCAGCATTGCAGACCACATCGAGGTCGCCCTCAGCGCGGACGCGGCAATAGGTACGGCGGATTCACCGGGTGATGTCGCATTGCTGCTCGATTACCAGATTCGACATGTGCTCGTTGATGAAATGCAGGATACGTCGAGCGCTCAGTATCGGATGATCGAGGCGCTGACAGGCGGGTGGACAGAGGACGACGGCCGCACCTTGTATTGCGTTGGTGACCCGATGCAATCGATCTACAGATTCCGTAATGCGGAAGTCGGGCAATTCCTCTTGTCGAGAGAGGCGGGCATCGGCAGCATCGCCCTGGAGCCTCTGACGCTACGGCAAAATTTTCGCTCTGGCCAGCATCTCGTCGACTGGTTCAACGCCGTTTTTCCGAACATTCTTGCTGCGCGCAATGATGCACAGCGAAGTGCGGTGGCCTACGAGCCGGCAATCAGCGTGCCCTCATTTGCCGGCGAAGGGCAGTGTGTCGTGCACCCGGTGTTCGGTACGAATTCTTCCGAGGAGGCCGCTGTCGGTCTTGCCGTCGTGCGGGAAATTCTCGAGTCGGACCGAAGCGGTGATGCTGCCATCCTCGTGCGGGGCCGCTCGCACTTGCCCGAGCTCCTGTACCGATTGCGGGAGGCCGGTATTCCTTACCGCGCCATCGAGATCGATCGGCTGACCGACCTCCCCGAGGTGATCGACGTCCTTGCCCTGACCCGGGCGCTGGTTCACCAGGGAGATCGACACGCTTGGCTTGCACTGCTGCGGGCGCCCTGGGCCGGCCTCGGCTGGGCAGATCTGCATTCCTTGGTCAGGAACAATCTCAACGCAACCGTGTGGGAACTCATGCACGACGAGGAGGTGCTCGCACAACTTTCTCGCGGCGCGAGAGAAACGATTGCGGGACTGCGTGCCAGGCTCACGCCGGTCCTCGCAGCTGAGCGCGCCGCTTCGCTGCGTACACGGGTAGAGACGACATGGCTGAGCCTTGGGGGTCCTGCGATTGTCGGTGAACGGCATGCGCTCGAAAACGTCTACCACTTCCTCGATGTCATAGAGAGACTCGAAGTCGCCGGCGACCTTCCTGATGTTGGAGAACTCGAAGCCGTGCTCGATACAGAGCATGTTTCCAGTAATGTCGACGCGCGCCTGCAGGTCATGACGATGCACAGGGCGAAAGGATTGCAGTTCGACCATGTCATGCTGTTCGGCCTCGGACGGATTCCGAGACCGCGGGAGCAGTCTGTACTGAGCTGGTTCGATATTCCGGACGAACATGGCCGGCCGCTAAAAGTAATTTCCCCGGTTGGCCCACGCGCTGATCTGGAGAAGGATCCGATCCATGGCTATATCGGGCAGGTCGAGAGTGCGAAGGATCGCAACGAGTTGTCACGATTGCTTTACGTTGCCTGCACGCGCGCCAGGCAGTCATTGCATCTCGTTGGCAATGCGCGACTATTCAAGTCCGGCATGCGTCCGGACAAGCGTAGCTTGCTGCACTTGCTGTGGCCGGCTGTCCGATCTGAGTATGAAGCTGTCTATGACCCGGACGTGCATGCGCCGGAGGTTACGGATGATGGCCAATGGTTGATGCCGACTTTGCGCCGTTTCGAGGACGGCTGGCGCCTGCCCGCTGCGCCAGATGTGCCACTGCGTCACATGTCCAGCGAAGATGATACTCCAGCGGTGGAATTCTACTGGGTCGGTACTGGCGCGAGAATTGCCGGCACACTGGTGCATCGCTGGATTCAATACCTGGCTGAACGGCCATCCCTGAACGCCGCTCTCGATGATCGTACGGTCGCGGAAACCACGTACCGGTGGCTGCGGGAGATGGGTATCGGGGAGAATCACGCAGAGACCGTCGTTGAGCGTGTATCAGTCGCCCTGAGACGAATGCTGGCTGACGAACGGGGACAATGGCTCTTACAGGGGGACGGGCATGCGGAGCTGCCCCTGAGCGGCATCGTTGACGGCCAGGTCGAGTCGGTTGTCCTGGACCGTGTCCGCGTAGACGAGGAGGGCACTCACTGGATCGTCGACTACAAGATCAGTTCGCATGAAGGCGGTCGCCTCGAGGCGTTCCTGCAGGCGGAGATCGATCGGTACCGGCCGCAGCTCGAACGATACGCCGAGATTTACGGCAATTACGTTACTGCAGAGATTCGCTGTGCGCTGTATTTCCCGCTGTTGCAGGAATTTGTCGAAGTACAGCTGTAAGGGCTCGCCCGTGTTGCCGTTGCTGCGGCGTTCTGCTTCATTGCGGACAGGTCGTAGTAGGTATTCGTCGCCTCCTACGCTTGTTTCAGAGTCGCTTCACTGCCCCCTCCCTGGAAGGGGCGCGCGGAATGTGAACATCCTCGGCCGTGTCCCAGGTGCTATTGCTTTCACCGCGACTGTGTATCGGCGCTTGTCGATTGATCGAGGTAATCGTCGATATATGAAATTGCGCCTTTCGGAAGACCTCGGCGATCCGCAGAGTCCCACCATTGGCGAGCTCCAGGGTTATCAAAAAAACGCACCAGGTTGCCGGCCAGCATCGTGGACTCGCCTCCCGGACCCGAGCCTTGTGGCGCTACATCGCGAGCACGCGCCATTCGACCCATCTCCACCCTGATGATCCAGGATCGCATCAGTAAATCAAATTCGAACTGCTCCAGCGGCGTGAGGCTCTGAAAGTTCTGTGCACCGCGAAAGACGATATCTGCGCGGTCCTGGTCATGCGCAACGCTACTCATCCAATCGGCCAGGCCGTGGCCAACGATCGTCGTGTTTTCAACAATTGCGTAGTCGCGCTCTTCCTGTATCTGTATGACCAGGAAGACTATGCTGCCGACCACCGCCAGGTTCGCCAGCAAGGTTAAGGACTGCCCGAGATCAATTTTCTTCATTTATCACCCGTTGATGCCAGTCCCTGAGTCTACCACCAGGCCAGGGGCTGCCATCGGCGACAAGCGGCCATCAGGAACCGAGGAACCGACGAATAACCAGGCTCCACAAGGCTAACGTGATCAGTACGTACCAAGCCAGAAAGATCTGGTACCGCTTGTTGGCTATGGGGATGCCAATTGCAGTCAATGCCGCATAGTGAAGGACAAATGGCAGGTAATACTCAGGGTCAAAGAGTTGCCCGCGCACAGCGGTCTGCGCAACATCAAGGGCGATAAATGTGATGAAGGTGCCGAAGAGCCACTTGCGATTCTTTTCGAAAAGCTCTTCGTAGGAAACCTCGCCCGCAATGTCTGGTGGATAAAGGACAACGGCTAGCATATATAGCGCTATGCCCCAGGCGATAAGCAGCAAATAGACGTCAAAACTCCACGCAGGGTGGTCCGCCCAGAGAAACAACACCCACCAGTTGAGTAGCAGAATCAGAATAACATTCAGCGTCCACACGAAGTGTATGGTCGCCATTTGATGCCGGTCACGAGTGTAGATCAGTCGTGCGACGCCATAGAGTATGTGTGTCACTCCAAGCCCGACTACGATAGAGATAAAGACCGCGAGAAACTCGAACTCATTCATATTCCGTGTCCGCTCCGCAGTCCGAGCCTGACACCTGCCAGGGGACGCTTTGTGTCACTTTTTACGATCAAAATGAAAGACGGTGTCCGTGGTGTGCTCGCCGTCCAGATAATCTGTTACAGCTGTCCTTCGAGCCGCAGTTCGTGTTGCCCACGCTCGTTAGGCGTGCCCAGAAATCCCATTTGCCGGCGAAGATCGTCCGGTGTGCTTTGTTTCGGCGCGACCAGGGCAATGAACTGGTAAGTCCTGTCCGAAGCAAGCGACAGGCTGCCGGCGACATCGACAACCGCGTCGGTGTCCTCGACGCTCGCCATGACGCCCGACTCCTGCGTAAAGAATTCCGCCTTGAAGCCGCCGAGCGATGACCGATGAATGAGCGGCACGCGCAAGTTGGCCACCTGCAGGTTGCCATCGGCGGCAACTGGAATGCCATCCGCCAATTCAAGGCGCTCGAACTGCAAGCTGACCGTGCCATCCAGGCCTGGCACGCCGACGACTTGCTGCAGGGTCTGAAGCGGCAATGACGCAGTCAGCTCGGTTAGTTCAGCTGAACCACCGATGCCCAGGGCAACAACTCCCGACGCGAATCCCGATGCACCATCTGCCTCGATGGCATAGCCGAGCTTGCCGGTAAGCAAGGTCGTGGGCCGGATCCGCCAGCCAATGTTGCGCAAGTAGACACCGGCAACATTCGCGGCACTGGCCCGGCCACTCCAGATCGATCCGCTGATGCCGGAAAACGCGACGCCGGAAGGAGCGAACCAATGGTAGGCGACGCGCGCCGGAAACATTACGACCAGGCCGAGGATGAAAGTGACCAACCCAATGATCACGTATCGGGAACGTATGAATTTCAAAGTGAGCGTTCCAGCGTCAGCGTCGCGTTAATGCGGCCCGGCCCGGCCTGTGCTGACGTCGACAGGCTGCCCGATGCAACCTCCATCGCGTATTGGGTGCTCAGGTCGTCCAGCCACAGAACCAGGTCATCGAATGCGACGTTTTCGAACTCAACGCGGATGCCGCTGCTCGTGGTCGGCTGGCTGCGGCGCAACGAGCGATCGAGGCCGCGTGCGCGCAGAGTGGTGTCAACGATGACGACCGGCGTTTGTTGCGTATTAACCGCAGGGCGCGAATTGGCGGCCTGCGCAGTTTGAATGCCGCGAAGTGGCCTGATCTCGGTGAGCGAGCGCTGCCAGATATCGACGCTCGACTGCAGCGTCTTGTGCCCCGTGTCGAGCGGTACCCACAGGAATGCGTAGAGGAGGGCAAGAACGACGGCAAAGGCTCCCCCGATCACGAAGACACGTTCGCGCTGCTCGAGGGAGTAGAGCCATTCCTTCATGCGCCCACCTCACGGATCTGGATACGGCTGCTGATCCTGTCGCCGACCTGGTCTGTCGATTGAATCGACGCGGTAAAACGGCCGGAATTGCTGACAATCTTCTGGATGCTGTCGAGGGTTGCGACGTCGGGCGCCGTCAGTCGCACGTCAATTACGCCGGCACGATAGCTGATCGCTTCGATGTCGGCCGAGGAATTCTGTTGCAGGGCCACGGACAGTTCCTGCAACGACGGCAGAAATACCTGCGCAGCGGCAGGTCCGCCGGTACCGCGCCGGAGTGAATCCACGATCGCAGCGGGATCCAGGATCTCTCGCGTATCCTGCGGCGAAATCTCGCGATAGATTTCCGCAAACTGCGCCTTGAGTGCCGCCTCTTCCTGGCTCAGGCGGTAATAGTCCACACCCTTGCCGAGCAACCCGACCATTGCCAACGACAGCAGCAGGGTCGCGGCAATGCGCCACGGGCGAAGCATGGTTCCAACTTCCGTTTTCCTGCCGTATCTGCCCTGCAGCAGGTTGATGCCACGCCCCGACGCGACGGTCACCGCCAGCCGCGGCAAGACGCCATCGGGCAACAGGTTGATATCCACGCTCGAAAGTTCGTGGCGCAGCGCAATCCAGTCGTGCTCGAAACGTTTTTCCTCGGCCGGTTCACAGTAAACGAGCAAATGACCCGAGCTTTCGGGTTCGTTGCCAAGGCCCTCGCCGAGAGCACCCGCAACCGCCAGCGCGTCGCTCGGTTTAACACCCTGGAGAACGAACTCGTTGTCCGCGCCGTCGTTGAACATGACCTGGTCTTCGGCAACGAGAATACTGAGTGTCCCGGGAATTCTCGCGAGCCCGTGATTTTCGGGCGTGATGCGCGCCGGTGTTATACCGGCCTCCGCGAGTCGATCAAGCCATGCCTGCATGTTTGAGCGCGAGACGATCGCGACCCGTAACAACCCGTTTTCGCCCCGGGCACCTGCAGCAAAGTGCAGCGTGTCGACGTCATCGGCAAGTTGGTCTTCAAGTGCATACGGCAATGCTGCCAGCAGCCTGGGGCCTCGCTTGACCGGCAGATTGGCCGTTGTCGTAAGCACGGCCGACGACGGTACGAGAACGATGACGCTGCGGTCTCGAACGTCCTTCGCGGCCTCCGCCAACGGGCCGGTAATCGGGGCGCTGACGCGGGTGCCGTTGTCGTCCACGGCGATCCAGTCGGCAGCTGCATCCGGGTCGGCTTTGAGGCGAATGACGAGAAATTCGGCCATAGTCAGGTTGTTCCAAGGCTGCGCAGAATCGGCGTCACATCGCCCTGTGGGCTGCGCTCCAGCAAGCTGTAATAGGTGACTCGAACGGTATCAACCTGAACGATGACCTTCAATCGGAAAAAGTCGCTGGTTTCTCCCAGCTCGTTGAGCACATCGGGCGAGACCAGTGGCGTAAAGGTGGCGGCGATGTCCGCGAATCCTGTCTCGGCGCGTTCCGCGATAAGCCCCTCGACATCCGCAACGGTCAGGTTCTCATCGAGCGACTGCAGCACCGGTGCGGTCGCTGTGTTGACATTTATCGACGTTCTGCCCGGCAGCGCGGTGATGTGCGGCAGGAGTGCGTCCAGCGTTGCCTTGTCCATGCCCTCGAGGGCCGCGAGCTCGCTGGTGCTGGCAATTGGCTGGTTCGGCGTTCGGTACGGCGGCACGATGCCCGTGTAGATGGAGTCTTCAGCACCGTCCGGAAACGCGGCATCCTGGTCGGCATCGATCCAGTCCGCTGCAATGCCTGCAATGCGAATGTCCAGCCCGAGGGCAAGCAACAATCGCTGGAACTGCTCGAGCGACGGCTGGTCGATTTCGCCCTGTCCGTCGACGAGGTTATTGATATTGAAACGTCCCTGGAGGTCCTCGACCTCACCGAAGATTTCTCCCTGGATGCTCTCGCCTGGGCCGCCGACAGGCAAAACGGGCATCTCACTCGCCCAGATTTCGCCGAGGTGGTCCGTAGTGCTGTCCTCGCTGTCCTGGCGCAGAATGGTGAGTACCCAGCTTTCAGCGCCCATGGCCGCCTGGATGGCCTCCTCGCGATACATCGAAACATAGGTGCGCCGCAGGTCAAGTGAATTATCCCACTCGAGACTGAACGTCATCGTCGTGATCAACGCCATGATCAGCAGCGCCGTGATGAGCGCTACGCCATTCTGCCGCCTCATGGCGCGATCTCCAGCAAGCGCGTGATTTCACCGTGGTCGGGCAGCGTGAGAACGATTTCGACCGCACGCGGCAACAGGCGCAGTTCCTGGCCACCTTGCTGCCCCTGCGGAGGCCAGACTTCGGAGGGCTCCCCGTTCGCCGAATAAAAGCGAAAATACAGGCTTTCTACGTCGTCGAGCAGGACCGTCACCACCGGTTCGTTGGCGTAGGTCCGGTCCAGCACGCCCCAGTGGTAGCGCAGCAACTCGTCGTCTTCAATTCGGTAGGCGACACGCTGCATCGTACCCCTCGGGAGCCCGACCGGATTGCCCCAGCCGCCATGTGTCAGCTCAAGCGCGAATTCACCGCCGAGCGTGCTGCTCAACGCCGGTTCATAGCTGTTGCGAATATCCGAGCGAATCGGGCGAGGCGCCGCCTGCAGCAGGTCAGTGCTCAGGTAGCGAACCGTGCGTTGCACTGACTGCAGCCGCTGCATTCGCTCGGTCAGGTAATCGGCATTGTCGAGAGTCGAACCGAGGGCGGCGTACGCGAGAGCTGACATTACGCCGAAAATGGCGAGGGCCACGAGCACCTCGATCAACGTAAAGGCTGCCTGCCGCCAGGTTCTCACTGCGTGACTCCACTCGGTGCGGAGCCGCGCGCCCAGGCACGGTTACTCTGGCCGGGAATGACCGGCTCGCCAATAAACCCGTTCACCTTGCGTATCTGGATATCACCAGTCTCGTCGAATACGTAAACCTCGACGCGGTAGAGGTTTTCGATGCCCGACTCGGACACGACCGCTCGCCAACGCCAGGTCGAGTTTGCATAGTCGATCTCGCCGCTGGTCGAAGTGACTTCGGGAATCTGGTTCGCCAGGCGCATTTCGGCGATCTTGTTCTGTGCGATCCAGCTCGCATAGGTGCGCTCGCGCATCGCATTCGACGTGTCGATCATGCGCCCCATCTTTGCAGCCACCGCGATCAGCGAGATCGCAATGATAGCCAGCGCCACCATCACTTCGACAAGCGTGAACGCCCGCGAACGGCGCACAACTCGAATCACGGCTGGTCCTCCCGGGCGAACTTGATATCGCCAAGCAGGTTGCTCTCGAGCACGACTTCCTGCTCGAGTTCGGTTTGCAGGATACGGACTTCGAAAGGCGTCATATCACCACTGGAAAACACCAGAACGTGCGGCGCATAGTCGGCAATGCCGCTTGCCACGGAATTGTCGTCGTCCGGCTTCTCGAACTGCGCGGGTTCGGGGTCGAGCAGTACGCGCTGACCTTCGACATACAGGTCGAGTTCGACGCCTTCCGGCAATGTTCGCAGTCGCAGCGTGTCGTCGCCAATGATCTCGCTCCAGAGGTTCAGAAACGGGTCATACTCGACGAAGCGATAGCTGTTCGTCATGAATTCAATGCCGAACTCGCGCCCCTGCATCGTCGCTTCGTCCTGCGCAAGCTGCACCAGCGTGATCATGCGGCGTCCTTCTTCGCGCAGATTTCGATCGTCGCCGAGCACGCCCAGCGAAAGGACCGCGATCGACACGATAATCGCTATGATCGTGATCACGACAAGAATCTCGATCAGCGTAAATGCGCGACTGAAACGGTAGCTGTTCATCGATCCGAATCGATGCGCCGGTTGCTCGTGGCGTTAATTCAGGTCCCAGTTGCCGATATCGGCATCGATGCCTTCACCGCCGGGCCGGCCGTCGCGCCCGAGTGTGTAAACATCAATTTCACCCTGGTTACCCGGGTTCAGGTACAGGTACGGATTTCCCCACGGGTCGTTCGGCAGTTTCGGCAGGTAGCCGCCATCCTTCCAGTTGCGAATGTTCGGGTCCGCGGGCTTGGTGACCAGCGCCTCGAGACCTTGCTCGGTCGACGGGTAAGCAAAATTATCGAGACGATAAAATTTGAGCGCGTTCTCGATATTGGAAATCTCGGCCTTGGCCTTTGTGACCTGCGCATCGTCGACGCGGCCGATGACATTCGGCGCAACGATAGCCGCCAGGATGCCGATGATGATCACGACAACCATGATCTCGATCAACGTGAATCCGGCCTGCAGGGGAAGGGCGACCTGACGCCCAGATGTGTCTCTCACAGCAATAACTCCACGGCGCGTCAGCACCGTCATTGACTCGTTATTTGATTAAACGTCAGTATATCAAACATGGGGTTAAGCCAAGGCGGCTCAAGGGATCAAAAAACCGGCCATTTGCAGGCCTGGGCACCCATTATGATCATCGCCGTCGGTGCCGGTATTCTCGGCCTGATTGGCGACCCGGCTCGCGACCTGCTCGCCTACGATCGGCCTGCGATTGCCGCTGGTGAGTGGTGGCGTGTGTTCAGTGCGCATTTCGTTCATCTCGGCACCTCGCACCTGGTCCTCAATCTCGCCGGGCTGGTGCTGGTCTGGTACCTCGTCGGACAGGCTTACTCGCAGTCCGTCTGGGCTGCCATATGGCTCGTTTCAATTGGCGCGGTGACCCTGGGCCTGTGGCTATTCGAACCACAGCTGACCTGGTATGTCGGGCTGTCGGGGGTTCTCCACGGGCTGCTGGCTGCCGGCATTCTCGGAACCGTGCAGAATCGCGCGGAAACCTGGATGCTCGGGTTCGCGCTCATCGCCAAACTCGCCTGGGAGCAGCTGGTCGGGCCGCTGCCGGGGTCTGAATCGACGTCTGGCGGTACTGTCATCGTCGATGCGCACCTTTTTGGGGCCCTCGGCGGATTCGCGTCGGGTGTGCTGATTAGAGTCAGCGCCAAGGGGAATATATAATGCGCGGCCACGAATGGGCGGTAAGGAGAGCGATGTGTCCATAGCGATGGTCTTCCCGGGGCAGGGGTCTCAGTCCGTAGGAATGCAGTCCGATCTCGCGGACGAATATTCGTTTGTTGAGAAAACCTATGGCGCGGCCAGCGACATCCTCGGCTATGACCTGTGGCAGCTCGTGCAGGAAG